>DNMS01000034.1:0-4706 GCA_003488105.1 Rhodospirillaceae bacterium | reverse complement strand
GCGAGCAATTCTTCCAGCACCGCCGGCTCGCGGGTGAACATCATGGCGATCTGTTCGGCATAGGGCTCGTAGCCGGTCGCGTCCTTGCGGGCCTCGTTGAACAGCTTGCCGACGGCGGCTTCGTCCTCGGGCGGGACATGGAACATGCGGCGGAAGGCAAGGATCTCGTCCTTGGAAACCGCGCCGTCCGATTTCGCCATCTTGGCGGCCAGCACGATGACGGCCTGGGTGAAGGCGACCTGGCGGGCCTCGTTCTGGGCATCCGCCCCCCCGACGCCGGACAACAGGGCCTCGTCCCCTGCCTTCTTCTGGTCGTACATATGACCCGCGATGCCGCCGATGAGCGCACCCAGCGGCCCACCCATGGCGAACCCGGCAACCCCGCCGACGACTTTACCCCAAATGCTCATGGTCGATTGACTTCCCCCGCCCGTGGCGGCTTGTTGACGGCGCCGGCGGCGCGTTTCCTCGGGCCGCAATTTAGGACGGTCCCAGCCGTCCCGCCAGGGGCAGTTTAATGGCAAGGTCCTTGGGGTCGATGCCGAAGGTCAGGCCCAGGATGTTGACCTCGACCCCTTCCTCGATCCCGGCCATCACACCCAACAGCCCGAACAGGGAGACCTGATAGCCGGTGCCGCTCGGCGTTTTGGCGGCGAAGCCGCCTTCGGGCAAGTAGTCCTTGCCGATGGCCGTGGGCGGCAGGTCCAGGTTCAATTCCGGCACGGCGCGGGCGACATGGGCGGTGAAGGTGTTGGAATTGGGACCGGGCCAGACCGTATAGGTCCTGGCATGAGGATAGGCCCGGGCCGCCGTGTCGATGCGCGTGATCATGGCGTCGACACCGGCCCCCCGCTTGTCGGCGATGATTTCCGGCTCGGCCCCGAACCAGCGCTGATCCGGCTCTTTCTCTGAAATCACCAGGGCCGATCCGCCATGACGCGCGCGCCAACCGATGATCTCGTAGACCGTGAAGGCATCGGCGTCGGTCGGCTTGGCCGCGATCCAGGTATGGACGCCGAAAATACCGCGCCAGGAAAACGCCCTGGCCGCATAGACCTGAACGACCGCTTCCTTGGTCACCGCCGGGTCGGGCGCGATGCCCAGGGGTTCCCGGCTTGCCGTGCGCCAATCCGCCATGACGGTGTGCTTTCCGATGCCGGCGGCCGCGCTGATGACCAGAAGCACAAACAGCCCCTTCGCCACGGTCCGCAATGTTTTGCTTCTGAACATGATGATCCCGATAAACCCAGCACCTTACTTAGGCAGGCAGCAGCCGTTTTGCCAGTTGCCGCCATACCGCGGGCATCAGGTAGATGGGAAACTGGCCGACCACGAAGTACAGCATGGTATCCGGATCGATGGCCGGCAGCAAAACCGCGATCAGGATCGCCAAGTTGCGGTTGCCCGAGGCAAAGGACGCCGACAGCACCTTGACCCGCCCCCAATCGCGGCCCATGGCCCGCCCGATAACGGCGAAGACCCCCGCCCCGGCCAACTGCAGGCCCGCGTAAACCGCGAAGCTGAGGATCGTCACGAAGATCACATGATCCGGATTGTCCCGGAACGCCTGCGGCACGCCCGCCATCAGCCCGGCGGCGAAGCCGACCAGCAGGATCACCGACATCCCGTGCAGGGGCTGACGCCAGCCGTCGATCCGCGCCCGGCCCAAAATCCGTTGCGCGATCACGGCGGCGGCGAAGGTCGAGGCGACGAGAGCCGCCAGCCGCCCCATGAGGTCCAGCGTCGACAGGGGAATGTCGACCAGGGTCGCCGACACCACGGGCAGGGTCAGCGGCACCAGGAAGGTTTCGGCGATCAGCACCAGCAAAAGGAACGCCCCGTCGAGCCCGATGACCATGCCGACGGCGGGCGTGGACATCAGCGGGCAACTTGCCGCCGTCAGCACCACCGCGACGATCAGGCCCGGCGACAGGCCGGAATCCTTGACCAGCAGCCAGGTCAGCACCGGCGCCAAGGCCAGCATCCAGACCAGCGTGGCGCCCAGAAGGAACGGCCGGCGGATATGCCCCGCCACGTCGGCCCAATCGATATGGACCATGGACACGAACATCAGAACCCAGACCATTTCCGTCAGCCAGGGCTGCAGATGCACCGTCACCCCGGGGAAGGCGAGGCCGGAAAACACCCCCACGGCCATCATGGTGGTGGCGTGGCGGCCCAGAAAGGCGAGACCGGAGACGATCAGGGCAGCGAGGTTCATTGGGTCGGTCCTGCGGTGGAACGGATGGCATCCGGGCACTTGCGCGGAAATCGATTATGGGGCAAACCCAGATGTATACAATCCGATCAAGAAATCCCAATCCCCAAGGAGCATCCATGGCCGAACAGGTTGATACGGTAGTCATCGGCGCGGGCGTCGTGGGCCTGGCCTGCGCGCGCACCCTGGCCCAGGCCGGGCGCGACGTCATCCTGCTGGAAAAGGCCGACGATATCGGCACCGGCACCAGTTCCCGTAATTCCGAGGTCATCCACGGCGGCATCTACTATGCCAAGGACTCGCTGAAGGCGCTGTGCTGCGTCGAGGGCAAGGAGATGCTCTACGAATACTGCGCAAGCCACGGGGTCGAGCACAATCGTATTGGAAAAATCATCGTCGCCATCACCGAGGACGAGGTGGTGAAGCTGGAGGAACTGAAGGCCAAGGGCGAAGCCAACGGCGTTCACGATCTGACCTGGCTGGACGCCAAACAGATGAAGACGATGGAGCCAAACGTGACGGCGGCGGCGGGCCTGATGTCGCCGTCCACCGGGATCATCGAAAGCCATGGCTACATGCTGTCCCTGCAGGGCGAATTGGAAGACCGGGGCGGCATGATCGCCTTCAACACCCCCGTGGACGGCGGCGAGGTCCTGGCCGACGGGCGCATCCGTATCCGGGCCGGCGGCGACGCCCCCATGGAGCTTGACTGTTCCCTGGTGGTCAACGCCGGCGGGCTGTATGCCCAGCACATCGCCCGCGCCATCGACGGCATCCCGGCGGACAGCATCCCCGGCAGTTTCTACGCCAAGGGCCATTACTTCACCATCGCCGGAAAAAGCCCCTTCAACCACCTGATCTATCCGGCCCCCGTGCCGGGCGGGCTCGGCACCCATTCGACGCTCGATCTCGGCGGCGGCACCAAGTTCGGCCCCGACGTGGAATGGCTCGACGTCACCCATCCGGACCAGATCGACTACAAGGTCGACGAAAGCCGGGTCGAAAGCTTCTACGGCGCGATCCGCCGCTACTGGCCGGGCCTGGCCGACGGCGCCCTGTCGCCGGGCTATACCGGCGTGCGGCCCAAGCTGACCAACAGCAACGACAAATACGCCGCCGATTTCGTCATCCAGGGTGCCGACGTGCACGGGCTGGCCAACTACGTCGGCCTGTACGGCATCGAAAGCCCGGGCCTGACCTCGTCGCTCGCGATCGCCAAACGGGTCGCGGCGCTGGTTCCGTCCTAGCCGCGCGACGCCCGCCTATTCCGCGGCGACGCCCCGACCGAAGATCTGCGCGAACCGTTCGGTATAGCGATCCCAGACATCCGGGTTCTTCAGGCGCGGCGGCTTTTCGCCGCGCAGGATCGTGACCCACTGATCGGCCGCCGCCTTGGCCATGTTGTAGTTGCACTCATAGGTGACGCCCGCGTTGTGAGGCGACAGCAGCACATTATCGAATTCGACGAACCGGTTGTCCGCATTGCCCGTGGGTTCGATATCGAACACGTCGAGCCCGGCCCCCTGGATGCGTTTCTCGCGCAGCGCCGCCGCCAGGGCGTCCTCGTCGGCGATGCCGCCCCGCGCCGTGGTGATGAAATAAGCCGTGGGCTTCATGAAGCCGAAGGCGCGGGCATTGACCATGCCTCGGGTCTCGGCATTCAGCGGGCAGTTGATGGAAACGATGTCGGCATCCCGGCACAGGGTTTCGAAATCGACCTTTTCCGCCCCGCGGTCGGCAAAATCGGCGTCGCTGATATAGGGGTCGTAGGCAATCGCCTTGGCGCCGAACACCTTCACATAGCCGGCGACCAGCCGGCCGATATTGCCCAGGCCGATAATGCCGATCGTCTTGCCGGTCAATTCCGAGCCAATGAAGTTCTGGCGGTCGATCTTCGGGTTGGCGCGGATGGCCTTGTCGGTCTGCGCGATCTGCTTGCTGAGCGTCAGCGCCAGGCCCAGAACATGCTGCGCCACGGACACGGAATTGGCGCCCGAATTGTTGACCACCATGATGCCCAACTCGTTACACGCGTCGACGTCGATCATGTCGTAACCGGCGCCGGTCGAAGACACGGCCAGCAGGTTGGGGCAGCGTTCCAGGAATTCCCGGTTCGGATACCAGGCTTTCGGGGTTTCGTTGGTCGGCATGAACTGAATGCCGTGCACCTGGGCCAGCTGGTTCCAATTGTGATCGGCATCGTCTTCGAAGGCGATGCGCAGGGGCGTGATCTCCGGCGCGGCGGCCAGGATGTCCATGGCGATGGGATCGACGAATTTGTTGAAATAGGCAAGAGTGCGCGACATGGGGCAGGATGTCCTCTGGGCTTGTGTTTTTGCTTGTGAGGCTGTTCTATCCGGTCTGTCATAAAGCCGACAAGAAAAACCGGGGCCTTCGGGGGCTTGAGAGGACCGGCAACCGACCAAATGGCGGATCAAACACGAAAATCGGGCTGGCACGTCTGGATCGACCGGGGCGGCACCTTCAC
>DNMS01000436.1:4386-4552 GCA_003488105.1 Rhodospirillaceae bacterium | reverse complement strand
ACCACGCCGCCGGTGATGAAGATGAACCGCGTCATGGGCCTACACAATACACTGACGGGTGGTGGGGCAAAAAGAAAAGAGGCGGGAATTTCCCCGCCTCTGATCAATGTTCCGGGAGTCGCGGATTCCTGCCATTTCCCTACTTGGCAATCGGGGCTGCAGGGGC
>DNMS01000436.1:0-4068 GCA_003488105.1 Rhodospirillaceae bacterium | reverse complement strand
CGCCGATGCCCAGGCCGCCGCCTTCGGAGCGCTGCAACAGCACCACGCCGACCAGGCCGATGGCCAGCAGCAGGTGAATGACCAGGATCACGTTTTGCATCGAACTTCCTTCCAAACGGGCCGTGCGCAGTCGCCCCGCGCACTGACCCCAATCAGTTGGGCCGCGTTTTACTGCGTTGCAAGGCCGATTACCAGGAGGTTTTGCGCCTTCACGCCACGGCCTCGGCAATCGCCCAGAAATCATCAGCCTTCAGTGCGGCCCCGCCGATCAGCCCGCCGTCGACATCGGCCAAGGCCAGAAGCTCCGCCGCGTTGCCGGGTTTCATCGACCCGCCATAGAGAATGCGCATCCCTGCAGCCGCATCCGCACCGAACCGTCCGGCCAGCGATGCGCGGATCGCCGCGTGCATTTCCTGAGCATCCCCGGGCGTCGCGGTCTTGCCCGTGCCGATGGCCCAGACGGGCTCGTAAGCGATGACCAGATTTTCGGCGCTTGACCCTTCCGGAACGGATCCCGCGACCTGACCAACCACGACCTCGGCGGCGCGGCCGGCGTCGCGTTCCGCTTCGGTCTCCCCGACGCAGACGATGGCCGTCATGCCGGCCGCCTGCGCGGCCTGTGCCTTTGCAAGGACCTGGGCATCCGTTTCCTG
Organism: Rhodospirillaceae bacterium; assembly: GCA_003488105.1. The sequence goes on along the minus strand of DNMS01000436.1, from coordinate 3,415 downwards.
ATGGTCCGTGCGGCGCTCGGAATGGCCGACGATGACGAAGCTGCAGCCGACCTGGGCCAGCAGGGCCGCGCTGACGTCGCCCGTATGGGCCCCCTGCTCTTTGCCATGACAATCCTGAGCGCCCAAGGCCAGGCCGCTTTCCTCGATTCGGGCGGCGATCATGGGCAGCAGCGGAAACGGCGGGCACAGCGCCATGTCAAAGGCGGGCGGCCCGTCCAGCGCGGTCATGCGCCGGGCCAGCTCACCGGCCAGGGAATCGACCTCGTCCAGTCCGCCGTTCATTTTCCAGTTGCCCGCGATCAGCGGCGTCCGCCCTTGGCTCATGTCGCACCTATGTATTGGATGTATCGGATGGTTTCTCTTGCTGCGCCCCGTCTAACACAGGCCCCCCGGCAAGCCAATCGGCAAGCCGCCAGAATGGCGCCGCAATCGGCGTCCAAGTGGTGTTGCGGGCGTTCCGTGCCCCCTCTATGATGCGCCGCCCCAAGGAGAAGGGCGCAACCCAGAAGGATTTTCCATGCTTCGTCAAATTCGCGAAAAGACCGGCTCACTCGTCGTCAAGATCATCCTCGGTCTGCTTGTCATCAGTTTCGGCGCCTGGGGCATCGGGGACATGGTCCAGTTCCGTCCCGACGATCAGCCCGTCGCCGAAGTGGCCGGCAAGGAATTGTCGCGCCGCGACGTGGAAAACGAGGTCCGCCGCGAGATGGCGCGCCTCAACCCCCGGTTCGCCGGCCAGCTGACGCCGGAAACGGCGCGCCTTCTGGGCCTGCCGCAATCGGTTTTGGGCCAGCTGATCAACGATATCCTGCTGACCAAGGCCGCGCATGACATGGATATCGCCGTGTCCGACACCATCGTGCGCGACGCCGTGCGCGCGTCCAACGCGTTTCGCAGCAACCTGGGCGCCGGCGGCTTCGACCGTCAGAAATTTCAGAACATGCTCTACCAGTTCGGCCTGACCGAACAGGAATTCCTGGAACGCGCGCGTCGCGAACTGGCCCGAGGCCAATTGCTCGACACGGTCGAAGCCGGTGTCGTGGCGCCGGATGTGCTGGCCGAGACCTTCTATCGCTACCGCGAGGAAACCCGCAGCGCGGAAACCCTGTTCGTGACCGACGCGGCGGCCCAGGTCACGACCGAGCCGACCGAGCTTGAATTGCGCGCCTACCACAAAACCAACCCGGCCGCCTTCACCGCGCCGGAATACCGTGCCGTGACCTTGGTCGTGCTCAGCGCCAAGGGCCTGACAGATGTCGCCGCCGTGACCGACGCCGACGTGGAAACGGCCTTCAAGGAACAGGCGGAAGCCCTGGGCACGCCGGAACAGCGCGCCCTGTCGCAGATGGTCCTGCCTGATCAGGCGACCGCCGATACGGCGGCCAAGGCACTGTCCGAAGGACGGGCCTTTGTCGATGTTGCCAAGGAATTCGCCGGTATGGACGAAGCCGGCACGGACCTGGGCACGGTTACCCGCGAAGAGGTCCTGGCGGAAATCGCCGATGCGGCCTTCGCAACACCCGCGGGCGGCGTGACAGCCCCCCTGCCCGGCCCCGGCGGGATTGGGTTCTACATCGTCAAGGTGCGCGAGATCACACCCGCCCATGTCGCCACCCTGGACAAGGTCAAGGAAAAGCTGCGCGCCACGATCGCCCATGAACGGGCTGTCGACGCGCTTTACACTCAGGTCAACCGCATGGAAGACGATCTTGGCAAGGGCATTTCCATCGAAGCCGTGGCAGAGGCCATGAACATCAAGACCATCAAGATCGCAGCCCTGGATTCCGCCGGCAACGGTCTGGACGGCAAACCGGCGGCGGGCCTGCCGGAAAATGCCCAGGCCATCGTCGCCTCCGCGTTCGAGACCGAGGAAGGGGCCGATTCCACCCTGCGCGAAATGGGCGACGACGCCTTCTTCGTGCTGCGCGTGGACAAGGTGACCAAGCCGGCGGTGCGCCCCCTTGAGACGGTCAAGGAGCAGGTCAAGGATGCCATCATGGCCGAACGCAAGCGCGACGCCGCCCTGGCCTTTGCCAAGCAGTTGGCCGAACGCCTGAAAACGGTCGAGGACGCCAAGGCCGTCGCCGCCGATGCCGGGGTCGCCTATGCGGAAACCAAGTCCCTGAAACGCTATATGGCGCGCAGCCAGTCGGACCTTCCCGGCCAGGTGTTGCAGGATATCTTCACCCTGAACATGGGCGAGGCCAAGGTGACCCGTGCCGAAGGTGGCTATTTCATCGCCCGCCTGAAATCCATCACCCAGGCCGACCCGGCCGCCGACACGACCGGCGTCGACACGATGCGACAGGAACTGGCATCCGTCCTGAAGGATGACCTGGTGACGCAATTGGCGGGAGCCTTGCGCAAGGACCTTGGCGTGACCGTCCATCAGGACGTTCTGAACCAGATTTTGAACCCCGGCGCGACGCCGGCAGCGGCCAACTAGACCAGGCCGGGCGGACGCGCGGACCCATGAAGATCGAACCCGCATTTGACGGCTTTGCCGCGGCTTACGAGCGTGGAGAGCCGCAGGTTCTTTGGACATCTCTGGTCGCGGATGTGGAAACGCCCGTGTCGGCGTTCCTCAAGCTGGCGCGCGGCAAGCCCTACAGCTTCGTCTTGGAAAGTGTCGAAGGCGGCGCCGTGCGCGGCCGTTATTCGTTCATCGGGCTGGACCCGGACCTGATCTGGCGCTGTCAGGGCAATACGGCGGAAATCAACCGCGACGCCCTGGACGATGTCGACGCCTTCGCCCCCTGCCCTGTCGCCGAAACCGAAGGAACCATTGCCTCCCTGCGTTCGCTGGTCGCGGAATCCCGCATCGACCTGCCGGAAGGCCTGCCGCCCATGAGCGCCGGGTTGGTCGGCTATGCCGCCTATGACACGGTGCGTCTGGTCGAAGACATTCCCGACGGCAACCCGGACACCTTGGGCATTCCCGACGGCGTGTTCATCCGCCCAACCGTGATGGCTGTTTTCGACACCATCAAGGACGTGATCTCCGTGTTCACGCCCGTCTGGCCCCGGGACGACATGGATGCCCAGCGCGCCTACGGCATCGCCGTGGAGCGGCTGCGCCGCATCGTCGGTGATTTCGACACCCCCCTGCCGGAGGCCGCGCGCGCCCATCCGGAAAGCGACGTGCCGGACCTTGCCCCCGCGTCCAACATGACCCAGGGCGAATTCCACGCCATGGTCGAAAAGGGCAAGGAATACATCAAGGCCGGCGACGTGTTTCAGGTCGTTCTGTCGCAGCGTTTTTCCGTGCCCTTCCCCTACCCGCCCTTCGCGCTTTACCGCGCCCTTCGGCGGCTCAACCCCTCGCCGTTCCTGTTCTTCCTGGATTTCGGCGGTTTCGCCATCGTCGGATCGAGCCCGGAAATTCTGGTCCGCATGCGCGAGGGCAAGGTCACCA
>DNMS01000050.1:2611-3240 GCA_003488105.1 Rhodospirillaceae bacterium | reverse complement strand
GGCCCCCGCTGCCAGTCCCCCCGCCAGTTCGCCGCCAATCTGCTGGAAAAGCGCGACCTGCCCATCGCCTTCTGGGATGAACGGCTGTCGACCGTGGCCGTCGAACGCATGCTGGTCGACGACGTCGACATGACCCGCGCCCGGCGCGGTCAGGTCGTCGACAAGCTGGCCGCGGCTTATATATTACAAGGCGCCTTGGACGCCCGATGACCGGGCGCGCTCAGGCCCGGTCCTGAGCCGCCAGACGATATCCCCGCTTTCCCGCATGCTTGACTTCGTACATCGCCTTGTCGGCGACGCGGATCAGGGCATCGGGGGTTTCCGCATGTTCGGGGTAGAGCGCGATACCGACACTGGCGCCGATCATCACCGTTTCCCGCTTGGCCGTGAACGGCCGGGTCAGTTCTTCAACAATGGACTGCGCAACCCTGCTGACGTCTTGGGCATTGGAGATCTGGTTGAGGATCACCGTGAATTCGTCGCCGCCATAGCGCGCCACCGTGTCCGACGCGCGGACACGGGCGACCAAGCGCACCGCGACCTGGTGCAAAATCATGTCGCCGGCCTCGTGGCCCAGGCGGTCGTTGACGGCCTTGAAACCGTCCAAATCGATGAACAGCACCGCGATC
>DNMS01000050.1:1895-2525 GCA_003488105.1 Rhodospirillaceae bacterium | reverse complement strand
CTCGATGAACAGCACCGCGATCCGGGTCTTTTCACGCGCCGCCTGGCGCAGCGACACGTCGAGCCGGTCCATGAACAGCGACCGATTGGGCAGGCCCGTGACCTCGTCATGGCTGGCCATATAGGCGATCTGCTGTTCGGCCAACCGATATTCGGTCAAATCGGTAAAGGTCCGCACCACGCCGCCCGACGGCATGCGCGATTCACGCAACAACATGGTACGGCCGTCCGCGAAATTAATCTCGCCGGGCCCGGCGAAGGCATCGGCGATCATTTTCTTGTCGCCAGCGGCCTCCATCAAGGCGGCGAAGGGGGTTCCCGGCGTGAAGCTTTCCGCAATCGCCTGGAACAGGTCACGGCAGACCTCGTTGGCAAAAATCAGCTTATCATCCGAATCGAAAACCGCGACGCCGTCGTGCAGGCGGTCCAAGACCTCGGCCATGTCGATTTCGCCCGTTCCCGCGCCTGTGATCTTATTTCGGGAAGACACCGCTAAAACCCTTGTGTTCATTCGTCCGCCCGTGCCGAACGGGTCCCACATCATGCCATCATCGGCGACCGGCCACCAAGACCCGCAATTTTTCGTGACCCGCCGGACACTCCAGCCTATATTCCGGCCCCATGATTTCCG
>DNMS01000050.1:881-1723 GCA_003488105.1 Rhodospirillaceae bacterium | reverse complement strand
CGGCCCCATGATTTCCGGCGACACGGCAACGACAGATTTCCCCCATCGCCATTTGCTTGGTATCGAAGGTTTGACACCGGCGGAAATCACTTTCCTATTGGACCGCTCCGAAACCTACGTCGAACAGAACCGGCAATCCGACAAGAAAAAGTCGGTGCTGCGCGGACGCACGGTCATCAACCTGTTCTTCGAAGCCTCGACCCGAACCCGGACGTCGTTCGAACTGGCGGGCAAACGGCTGGGCGGCGACGTCATTAATATGTCGATCTCGGGCTCCTCCATCAAAAAAGGCGAAACCCTGGTCGACACGGCGATGACGCTGAACGCCATGCACCCGGACGTTTTGGTCGTTCGGCACGCCGATTCCGGCGCGGTCAAGCTGCTGTCGGAAAAGGTCAACTGCGCGGTCATCAATGCCGGTGACGGTAGCCACGAACATCCCACACAGGCCCTTCTCGATGCCCTGACCATCCGCCGCCGGCTCGGCCGACTGGCCGGGCTGCAGGTCGCGATCTGTGGCGATATCCTGCATTCCCGGGTCGCGCGTTCGAACATTCACCTACTGACGACCATGGGGGCGCGCGTGCGCCTGATCGCGCCCAAGACGCTGATCCCCTATGCCGCCGAACGCCTCGGCGTCGAGGTCTTCCACGACATGGCCGAGGGCTTGAAGGACTGCGACATCGTGATGATGCTGCGCCTCCAGCAGGAGCGCATGAAATCCAATTATTTCCCCTCGGTGCGCGAGTATTTCACCTATTTCGGGCTCGATTACGAGATGCTGGCCCATGCCAAGCCCGACGCGCTGATCATGCATCCGGGCCCCATGAACCGGGGGGTCG
>DNMS01000050.1:367-756 GCA_003488105.1 Rhodospirillaceae bacterium | reverse complement strand
GGCCCCATGAACCGGGGGGTCGAGATCGATTCGGAAGTGGCCGACGACTTCTATCGTTCGGTCATCCGCGAACAGGTCGAAATGGGCGTTGCCGTGCGCATGGCGGCGCTGGAGATTCTGGCCCACAATCTGGAACCCCTGGCCGAAACCAACTTGTGACGGAACCCGAGCCCAAGACATGGCGGTAAAACTCGACGAACCCCTGGGCCGCGTGGCCTACGTCAACGCGCGCATCCTGGACCCGACCGAAGGCTGGGACGGGCCGGGCGGCGTGCTGACCGACGGCGAAAAAATCGTCGCCGCCGGGCCGGGGCTGTTCGACGCCGGCCGCCCCGAGGATGCTAAGATCGTCGACTGCCAAGGGGCCTGCCTGGCGCCGGGGCTGATCG
>DNMS01000050.1:0-164 GCA_003488105.1 Rhodospirillaceae bacterium | reverse complement strand
TGCCTGGCGCCGGGGCTGATCGATATCCGGGCCCACCTGGGCGAGCCGGGCGAAGAGCAGAAGGAAACCCTGGCCACCGCCACGCGCGCAGCGACGGCCGGCGGGGTCACCTCGCTGCTGTGTCTTCCCGACACCAACCCCTGCATCGACGACATGTCGGTGGT
>DNMS01000377.1:3722-4114 GCA_003488105.1 Rhodospirillaceae bacterium | reverse complement strand
ATCCTCGCCGGCGCGGGTAAAGCTGCCCGCTTCGGCGACGGCGTGAAACACCCGCAGTTTATCCCAATCCATGGGAAATGCCCCCTGATCGGCCCTTCGTGGATGCGCTCCCTAATTGCACCCGGGCCGGTTGTCGCCGCCTATTCGGCAGCTGCTTGCTGCGCCTCCTGGGCGGCCAGAAAATGTTCGGCCTCCAACGCCGCCATGCATCCGGTGCCGGCCGCGGTGATGGCCTGGCGGAACACCTTGTCCTGGACGTCGCCGGCGGCGAACACGCCCGGAATGTTGGTCTTGGTGCTGTCCGATTTGGTGAGGATATAGCCTTCGTCGTCCATGTCGACCTGGCCCTTGAACAGGGCGGTGTTGGGGTCGTGGCCGATGGCGATGAACAC
>DNMS01000377.1:2610-3568 GCA_003488105.1 Rhodospirillaceae bacterium | reverse complement strand
CGTGGCCGATGGCGATGAACACACCGTCGGCGGCGCGCTCCGTGATCTCGCCGGTCTTCGCGTTGCGCAGTTTCATGGCTGAAACGCCCGGCGGATTGCCCTCGCCCAGAACTTCCTCCAGCACCGTGTCCCAGATCACTTCGATCTTGTCGTTCTTGAACAGGCGGTCCTGCATGATCTTTTCCGCGCGCAGCTCGTCCCGGCGGTGGATCAGGGTCACGCGGGACGCGAAATTGGTCAGGAACAGGGCTTCCTCGACCGCCGTGTTGCCGCCGCCGATCACGGCGACCTCCTTGCCGCGGTAGAAGAACCCGTCGCAGGTGGCGCAGGCGGACACGCCAAAGCCCATGAATTTTTCCTCGGACGGCAGGCCGAGCCAGCGCGCACTCGCCCCCGTGGCGATGACCAGGGTGTCGCCGGTATAGACTGTGCCCGAATCGCCCACGGCGCGGAACGGCCGGGCCTTCAGGTCGACCTCCATGATCGTGTCTTCGACCATTTCCGTGCCCACGTTCTTGGCCTGCTCGAACATCTGTTCCATCAGCCAAGGGCCCTGGATCGGTTCGGCGAAGCCCGGATAGTTTTCGACCTCCGTGGTGATGGTCAACTGGCCGCCCGGCTGCAGGCCGCGCACCAGAAGGGGGCTCAGGTTGGCGCGCGCGGCATAGACGGCGGCCGTATAGCCGGCGGCGCCGGAGCCGATGATCAGAACCTTGGTATGGCGGGGGGCTGTGTCGGAAGCGGCGGGCATGAAGCGGTCTACCTTTTGAACGAGGATACAGGGGCCGTGTCTGCCCAGGATTCACGGCGGATTGGGGACCTAAGATAAGTGGGCCCCGGCCGCCGTGCAAGGACAAGCGGCCCAGTTACGGGGACATCTTCAGCGACCATGGGAAGGAGCCCGGTGACAGGGCTTTCCCCCGGCGATGTTATAATATAATTTCGCAACAATATTTCG
>DNMS01000377.1:2115-2461 GCA_003488105.1 Rhodospirillaceae bacterium | reverse complement strand
GGGATTAGGAAACGATCATGCAGCGCGTGAAACTGGACAAGATTGACCGGCGTATCCTGCGCGACCTGCAAAGCGACGGCCGCATGACCAATGTGGAACTGTCGAAACGTGCCGGAATTTCAGCTCCTCCCTGCCTGCGCCGAGTACGGGCGCTGGAGGAAGCGGGCTTCATCCGCGGTTACCACGCCGATCTGGAGCCCAAGATGCTGGGCTTCAATGTCACCGTGTTCGCCCAGGTCGGACTTAACTCTCAGGCCGAACACGATCTTGAGGCCTTCGAGAATGCCGTGCGCGCCTGGCCCCAGGTGCGCGAGTGCCACATGCTGGCGGGGGAAACGGATTTCCT
>DNMS01000377.1:871-1950 GCA_003488105.1 Rhodospirillaceae bacterium | reverse complement strand
GTCAGCCACGTGAAATCGGCGTTGTCGATTCGCGCTTCAAAGGCCAAGCCGGGCGTCCCCGTCGACGTTGACGCCCCCGACGACACGGATTAGGCGCCGCTCTTCCTCCCTCAGCCGTCCAGACGGTAACGCTTCCTGACCCCTTCGGCCCAGGCCATGCCATGGCCGGGCAGGGTGGGCAGGGCCATGGTGCCGTTCTCGGTCCTGGCCGTGATGTCGAACAGGGGTTCCAGCAGGGGGAAATCCTCCAGCCAGGTGACGTTGGGCTGCGCCGCCGCCAAATGGATGAATAAGGACGGCAGGAAATGCGGCGCGACCGGCAGGCCGAAAGATTCGGCTGCCCGCGCCGTGGCCAGGCACGGGGTCAGGCCGCCCATCATGGCCAGGTCCGGCTGCAGGATATGCAGTGCACCCGACGTCAGATAGGGCATGACCTCAGCCATGCCCTGGAGGTGTTCGCCCGTGGCGATGGCCACCGGCGAGGCCGCGGCCAAGCGGGCATAGGCGCCGCTGTCGCCGGCCGGCAGGGGTTCCTCCAACCACAGGCAACCGGCGTCGGCGCAGGCCGCCGCCAGATGCAGGGCCGAGGCCGGATCGCATTTCTCATTCACGTCGGCCATCAGGCGCACCCGGTCTGGCAGGGCGGTGCGCAGGGTGCTCAGCCGGGCGCCGTCCGTGCCGTCCCCGGCCAGGCGTGGCTTGACCCCGGCGAACCCTTGGGCGACCTGGGCCAGAGCCAGATCACGGGTTTCTTCCGGGCTGTGGTCCGGGCGGTGCCCGGCGGAGCCGTATACGGGAAGACGGCGTACGGTGCCGCCCATGGCGATGCCCAGAGGCAGGTTCAAGCGCCGGGCGTGCAAGTCCCAGGCCGCCACGTCGATGGCCGCCATGGCCAGGTTGTGCGCACCCCGGCCGATACGGTTGAGGGATGCGGCCATGCCCCGCCACAGGGCTTCCGGCGTATGGGCGGCCTGGCCTTGGACGCGGGTGTCTAAAAGATCCCGGGCTGCCGCCAGAACGACCCCCGCGCCGCCGCTCAGGCAATAGCTGAACCCCGCGCCGGTTGCCTGTGGTTGGAG
>DNMS01000377.1:315-775 GCA_003488105.1 Rhodospirillaceae bacterium | reverse complement strand
CTCAGGCAATAGCTGAACCCCGTGCCGGTGGCGCCGTCGCTGTCCGTCAGATCGACGGCCAGGACGTCGATCTGGGCCACGCCGGACCCGCCCACGGGGCGGTCCAACGGCAGGCGCAGAAGTTCGGCGGTAAACGCGGTGATCGTCGGGGTCATTTGCTCATATCTTCCAGTATCTGTTTGGCGATGGGGGAGCCAGCGGCCCGCGCCCGGGTGATTGCGACCATCGCTTGGCCACGGTTGGGCGCCGTGCCGCGCCCGTTCAGGTAGGCCTTGCCGACCATGGCGAGGGCGTCCGCATGGCCCTGCTCACCCGCTTTTTTGAACCAGGTGAAGGCGGCTTCGGCATCTTCCTGAACTCCGTCGCCGGTATCCAGTCGGCGGGCGTATTCGTACTGACTGTCTCGATGGCCCAACTTCGCCGCGCGGTGGAAGGCCTCGGCGGCGACCTCGGGCAGGCG
>DNMS01000377.1:0-190 GCA_003488105.1 Rhodospirillaceae bacterium | reverse complement strand
CGGCGGCGACCTCGGGCAGGCGCGGCACGCCATGGCCAAGGGCGAAGCTTTGGCCGATCCGGAAGTAGGCGGCGCGGCGGTCGATGGACTGGCTTTGCGCTTCCGTGGCCACCAAGTCGTCGAGTCCGGCAAGGGCCTTTTCAGCCACGGCTTGCTTCATTTCCACGGCGCGCGGCTGGCCCCGCGCCGC
>DNMS01000378.1 GCA_003488105.1 Rhodospirillaceae bacterium | reverse complement strand
GCGACGCCGAGATCGAGGACATGACCCAATGGATCGTGGATGCCCTGGGCCCCGACGTGCCGGTCCACTTCACGGCTTTTCATCCCGACTGGAAGATGATGGACGTGCCGCCGACGCCGCCGGAAACCCTGGTCCGCGCCCGCGAGATCGCCATGAACAACGGCATCCGATACGCCTATACCGGAAATGTTCACGACAAGGACCATCAGTCGACCTATTGCCACGCCTGCGGCGGCGTCTTGGTCGGGCGGGATTGGTATGAACTGTCCGAGTTCAACGTCACGACCGCAGGCAACTATCCCGGCAACTGCACCGCCTGCGGCGCGGAAATTCCCGGCCGCTTCGACGGGCCGGCGGGGGACTGGGGACGCAAGAGGGTGCCGTTACGGTTTCAAGGGGCCAAGGCGGTTTAGGGGGCTTGCGCCTGCGCCCCCATTGTATACAATCCGCCGTTCGCAGATTTCATTCAGGGAGAGGACTCCGACCATGGCCCCCGACGCATCCGCCGCCTACGACGCAAACCGCCCCGCAGACATCAGCCCCGAAGAATGGGAGGTCCGGGTCAACCTGGCCGCCGCCTATCGTCTGGTCGATCTGTTCGGCTGGTCGGACCTGTTGGGCACGCATCTGTCGGCCCGCGTGCCGGGACCGGACGAGCACTTCCTGATCAACCCCTTCGGCGTGCTGTTCGAGGAAATGACCGCCTCGGCCCTGATCAAGGTCGATGAGCACGGCACCTGCCTGACCAATTCCGAATACAGCATCAACCCGGCGGCCTTCGTCATCCATTCCGCCGTGCATCTGGCGGTGCCGGAACTGAGCTGCGTCATGCATACCCACACCCGGGACGGCGTCGGCGTCGCCTGTCAGGCGGACGGCATCCTGCCGATCTCGCAGCAGGCATTGTCGGTCTACGCCCATACCGCCTATCACGACTACGAAGGCCTGGCCTTCGACCTGACGGAACGCGAGCGCCTGGTCTCGGACCTGGGCGACAACCGGGTCATGGTGCTGCGCAACCACGGCCTGCTGACCGTCGGCAAGACCATCGGCGAAGCCTTCATGTGGATGTACCGGGCGGAGCGCGCCTGCCGCTATCAGCTGTCGTTCCAGCAGTCCGGCGCCAAGTTGACGCCGATCCCGCAGGAAGTCATCGACAAGACCGTGGAACAGGGCAAGATCGCCAATTCGCCGAACGGCCACCGTCCCATCGGCCAGAAGGAATGGCCGGCGCTGCTGCGCAAGCTGGACCGCGCCAACCCCGGCTACGACGCCTGATCCGCGAAATTCCAGACTGCCCCCGGCAGAATCCCCTTCACCCGAAGGGGCATGGAACCCTATATAGTGGAACCCATCCATTCGGCGCGGGCGATTCCGCCTGCGCGTCTTTACGCCGTCGCGCGGCCGGACCCGATGTTGGGGACGCGCGCGGCGTCCCACATGAATAGTCCCAAGGACAGATAGATGAAAATCACCTTCGCCAATCCCGCACTTCCCGCCCAGGGCGTCGTCGTCGTGACCGCGACCGAGGATGCCAAGCTGTCGAAAAGCGCCACCGTCCTGGACGTCAAGCTGGGGGGCGCGATCACCCGCGCCGCCAAGGCTGCCAAGTTCAAGGGCAAGGCGGGCGAAAGCCTCGACCTGATGGCGCCGAGCGCCAAGTTCGAACGCGTCGTCGTGGTCGGCCTGGGCAAGCCGGATGAATTGAAGGACCTGAGCCTGCAGGAAGCGGGCGGGCGCATCTATGCGATGCTGTCCGGCCAGGGCGCCGCCGCCACCGTGGTGATTGATGCCCTTGATGGCGGCAAGATGACGGCCGCAGACATGGGCGCCAACCTGGGCTTCGGGGCGCTGCTGCGGTCCTACCGCTTCGACAAGTACCGGACCAAGGAGCCCAAGGAAAAGAAGCCGCTGCTCAAGGCCATCAAGGTTCTGTGCCCGACATCCGCCAAGGCCAAGACGGCTTTCACCGATATGGAAAAGGTCGCCGAGGGCGTGTTCTTCACCCGCGATCTGGTGTCTGAGCCGCCGAACGTGCTCTACCCCGCGACCCTGGCCAAGGAAGCCCTGGCGCTGAAGAAGCTGGGCGTGAAGGTCACGGTTCTGGGCGAAAAGGAAATGACCAAGCTGGGCATGGGTGCCCTTCTCGGCGTCGGCCAGGGCAGTGCCCGCGAAAGCAAGATGGTCATCATGGAATGGACCGGCGTGGCCAAGTCCAAGGCCGCCAAGGCGCAGCAGCCGGTTGCCTTCGTCGGCAAGGGGGTGACCTTCGACACCGGCGGCATCTCGATCAAGCCGGCCGCCGGCATGGAAGATATGAAGTGGGACATGGGCGGCTCCGGCGTGGTCATCGGCCTGATGAAGGCCCTGGCCGGCCGCAAGGCCAAGGTCAACGCCATCGGCGTGGTCGGTCTGGTCGAGAACATGCCCGACGGCAACGCGCAGCGACCGGGCGATATCGTCAAATCCATGTCGGGGCAGACCATCGAGGTCCTGAACACGGACGCCGAGGGCCGCCTCGTCCTCGCCGATGCGCTGTGGTACACGCAGACCAAGTACAAGCCCAAGTTCGTCGTCGATCTGGCGACCCTGACGGGGGCGATCATCGTGGCGCTCGGGAACGAGCGCGCGGGCATGTACGCCAACGACGACGCGCTGGCCGATCAGATCTTCCAGGCCGGCGAGGCCGTGGACGAACTGGTCTGGCGCATGCCGCTGGGCAAGGCCTATGACGAGCTGATCAATTCCGACGCCGCCGACATGCAGAACATCGGCGGTCGTTGGGGCGGCTCCATCACCGCGGCGCAGTTCCTGCAGCGTTTCATCAAGGATGGCACGCCCTGGGTCCACCTGGATATCGCCGGCACCACCTGGTCGAAGAAGGCCAAGCCGGTCACGCCCAAGGGCGGCACCGGATACGGCGTGCGCCTGTTGGACCGGCTGGTCGCCGACCACTACGAAGCCAAGTAAGGGGCATCGAGGGCATGGGGGAGGCGGCGGCATGAAGCGATTGATCGGCTCCCTGCTTGTCGCCCTTGGCCTGTCGGTCGGGTTCCTGATTGTTGATGTGCCGGGCGGCTCGGCAGTGGAACCGGCCTCGGCCGCTGCCCCGGCCGCGCCCTCGGCGGCGGCCCTGGAATTCGTCCGGCGCACCGGCCTGAACAACAACTTCGTGCAATTGCTCGCCAAGTTCGGGGCCATGACCCGGACCGTGCAAAGCCTGATCGGCAAGTTCGGGCTTGAGGCCGTGACCGAGGTGTTCCGCGCCCAGGTCAACCAGACGGTCGGCAAGTACGGTGACGAATGGACGGCCAACCTGGCGCGCATCTACGGCGCCGAGTTCACGGCGGAAGAACTGGACTCTCTGGCGACCCAGCGCAACGACTCACCCCATTTCGCGCGCATGGTCGCTTTCCGCGACACGGCGGGCAAGCGCATGCGCGCGGCCAGCAACGATTTGATGGAAAAGGCCCTGTTCGAGGTCGTCAAGGGCACGGCGGAGCATTTCCCCACACCCGGCAAGTAGCCGTTTCGGCAGGCGTGGCGGACCGGACAGTTTCAAGACAGGCAAGCGAGACCGTGACCGACATTTCTTTCTATCACCTGGAACGCTCGCCGCTTGAACAGGCCCTGCCCAAGCTGTTGGAAAAAACCCTGGCCGCGGGCAAGCGGGCCCTCGTCCTTGCCTCCAGCGAGGAACGGGTCGAGGCCTTGGCGCAGACGCTCTGGACCTATGATCCCGGGTCCTGGCTGCCCCACGGCACGCCCAAGGACGGCAATCCGGAAGATCAGCCGGTGTGGCTGTCGACCGATCCGGAAACCCCCAACCACGCGACCTTCCTGTTCCTGACCGATGGCGCGACCTCGGAATCGGTCGATGCCTATGAGAGATGTTTCGAGCTGTTCGACGGCCGCGACCCGGACGCCGTGCAGGCCGCGCGCGACCGCTGGAAGACCTACAAGGCCGCCGGCCATGACCTGACCTATTTGCAGCAGACGGCCCAGGGCGGCTGGGAGAAGAAGGCCTGAGCATCAACGACCCGACCGCCCATAGAAGGCGGCGGTGACAACAACAAACGACTGACGGAGGATACAAGATGACCAACCCGCGCTGGGTCAATCGGCCCGAGGGATCGAACTGGGGCGACTTCGGCCCCGACGACGAAAAGGGCCGCATGAACCTGCTGACGCCCGAGGTCGTGAAGAAGGGCGTGGCCGAGGTTAAGGAGGGTCTGACCTTTTGCCTGTCCATGCCGCTCGACATGCCGGGCGGAAATTCCGTCAATCCGAAGCGCCATCCCCCCGTGCTGCACCCGACCAAGCAGGACGGGGCGCCCTATTACAACTTCATCTGGAACGAACATTCCCTGCCGGGCTCGACCGACGTCAGCGCCGACGACGTGGTCGTGCTGCACACCCAGTATTCGACGCAATGGGACAGCTTGGCCCACTTCGGGCAGCTGTTCGACGCCGACGGGGATGGCGTGGCCGAGCCCTGTTACTACAACGGTTGGCGGGCCGGCACCGACGTCGCCGATCCAGACGTGCACAACCACGTCAAGACCGACCGCCTGGGGATCGAAAACATGGCCGAGGCCTGTGTGCAGGGCCGCGGCGTGCTGATCGACCTGCACGGCCATTACGGCAATGAGCGCGTCGCCGTGAACCACGCCATGCTGATGGAGGTCATGGAAAAGGACGGCGTGACGGTGGAGGAGGGCGACATGGTTCTGCTCCATACCGGTTGGGACGAGATGATCCTGTCCATGGCCGGCGATCCGGATGCGAAAAAGCTGCACTCAAGCTGTGCCGTGTTGGACGGCTGGGATGACAAGCTT
>DNMS01000372.1 GCA_003488105.1 Rhodospirillaceae bacterium | reverse complement strand
ATGGTGATGCGATCGGCAAGCTTGTCTTCCTTTTCCTTCAACCGCTTCTTCAATTCGCGGACGGTCAGGAACTGGGCGCGAGTCCATTCGGCCAGGGTCGGAAAGGACTTCAGCCCCGCGTCCACGGGCAGGTAGGCGTTGACCCCGGCATGGGATGCCTGGGCCATGATTTCCGGCCGCGCGTCGTCGGCCAGGAACATAATCGGCAGGGGTGCTGCTTCGCTCAGACTCTGCAGGTCGGTGAAGGAGTATTCCTCGGGCTTGGCGACATGCACCACGATCACGTCGGGAGACGCGTCACGGGCTTTGTCGGCAAGAGTTTCATTGGGGGCGGCAAGGGCGACGATCTCGTGCACCGCGCCACCCGTTCCCTCGGCATGGGCCATGATGGCCTCCAGCGCGTCGGGGATATCCGTTACCAGCATCACACGCATTGTCGTTTTCTTGTTTGCCGCTGTTGTTGTTGTTTGTGTCAGGCGTCGGCGGGTCTTTTGGCCCGCCCTTCGCATATGCAATCAGCAAGTCCTGTGCCAATCGGGCTTTGTGATAAAATTTTACGCCGAAGCAATCGGTTAGCTGGTTTCGTTCACACGCGGGCAGCGCAGCAATTTTCCTATAATTGAATAAAAAATAAGCTACATTTTTATAATGAGTAAAAAATATGCATTAAAGAGAATAATCTATTGCGCTCTTGCCCGCTACCGGCGATACGCCGGCCCGCTTCCTCAGCGCCCCGCATCACCCTGTGTGACCCGCCGCCCCGGCATGGGGACAGACGAAAGCGGCGCGATTCAGCCTGCACTTTCGGTCTGGTTATCTTCCCTTGCCCTTTAGGCTAGGTTGGTCGGACCATGGTCGCTGAATTCGCCAAAGCGGCCTCGTTGCTGCTGTCGCTCTGCCTGCTCTACGCCTTCATCGCGCAACGATGGCCGAACGGAGAACTGACTGGGAAAATCCTTTCCGGACTGCTGTTCGGCGCGATCTGCGTGATCGGTATGGAGGCCCCCGTGGCCATCGCGCCGGGCGTCATCTTTGATCCGCGCTCCGTCATCATCAGTCTGTCCGGCGTGTTCGGCGGCCCGATCTGCGGTGCCATCGCGGCGGTCATCGCCGGCGGCTACCGCGCCTATCTGGGCGGTGGTGGTGCCCCCGTCGGGGTCGCGGTCGTCGTCGCCTGTGTCTGTCTGGGAATCGGCTTCCGCGCCGGCTACAAGGCCGGCCGATTTCCGCTCAACTGGCTGACGCTGCTGGCCTTCGGGCTGGTGGTCAATATCGCCGTCATCGGCCTGTTCACCCAATTGCCGGCGCCCGTCGCCGAAAAGGTCATGCAGACCGTCGCTCTGCCCTTCGTGGTCGCCTTCACCCCGGCGACGATGGTCCTTGGCATGATCCTCGCCTACATCGACGACCGGATCGACACCCGCAAGGCGTTGGCCGTGAGCGAGGCACGCCTGCAGTCCGTCATCGACAACGGACCCAACGCCATGACTCTCAAGGACCGGGACGGCAGAATTCTCCTGGCCAATCCGGCTTATGCCGCCTGGGTCGGGTCAAGCCCCGAAGCCTTGATCGGCAAGACCATGTGGGACGTGTTCCCGGAAAGCGATGCCCGCGCCATTATCGACAAGGACAATAGTGTCATGGCGAGCGGGGAAAACAGCATTTATGAAGCCACGCGGACCTTCCCCAGCGCCGGGCTGAAGCATCTCAGGAACCATAAAATTCCTGTCCTTCTGGGCGCGGGGAACGAGCGTGCCCTGATCACCATCATGGTCGATATCACCCAGGAAAAGGCGGTTCAGGAGGACTTGCGAAGCGCCCTGCACCTGGCCGAGGACGCGAGCCAGGCCAAAACCCGGTTCCTCGCGACCATGAGCCACGAATTGCGGACGCCGCTGAACGCGATCATCGGCTTTTCGGAAATTCTCTACAAACAGTACTTCGGTCCGCCCGGTGTCGGAAAGTACCAGGAGTACGCCAAGGATATCCACACCAGCGCGGCCTATCTTCTGTCTCTGGTCGAGGACCTTCTGGACATTTCGGCCATCGAGGCCGGGGCCGCCGTGAACGACCCGGAAGTGATCGCCATCCATGACATTGCCGCCGAATGTATCGATGCGGCACGAGATCGGGCCTATCAAAAGAATATGAGCATCGATCTCACCGTGCCGGAGGGGCTGCCGCTTGTGCTGGCCGATGCCCGTGCGGTGAAGCAAGTCTTCCTCAATCTGCTCGTCAACGCGGTCAAGTTCACGCCGCCGTCGGGAAAGGTGTGGATTTCCGCCATGATCGCGGATGGTTTCGTGGCGGTTTCCGTCGCCGACAATGGCCCCGGAATCGACGCCCGCTTGATCGATCGCCTGCTGGAGCCCTTCGCGAAACGCAATCAGAACCCCTTCACCGCTGAGAAGGGCTGGGGGCTCGGCCTGTCCATATCGAAGTCCCTGGTCGAAATGCAGGGCGGCAAAATCCGCATCGATAGCGTCGTGGGCGAAGGCACCACGGTGACCTTCACCCTGCCGGTGGCGGTGTCCGGAAAAGGCGTGGTCGGCGCGGGATAGGCGCGTCGCCGCCGTGGGCTATTTCTCGTTCACCGGCCAGTCCGGACGAATGGCGCGGATCAGTCCCGCGTGGTCCAGGTCGCCGTCGCCGGCGGCGATCACCCGGTCGTAAAGGTCGCGGCTCAAGGCCGTCGCCGGTAATTCAATCCCAAGATGGTCTGCCAGTTCCATGGCCTGGTCCATGTCCTTGCGCTGGATCGGGCAGCGCGCCCCCGGCGTGAACTTGCCCTCGACCATGCGCAGGCCGTGGACTTCGAGAATGCGCGAGTCGGCGAACCCACCGCCCAGCGCTTCCCGGACCTTGCCCGGATCGACCCCCGCCGCTTGGGCCAGGGACAGAGCCTCGGCCACGGCGCCGATGTTCAGGCCGACGATGACTTGATTGGCCGCCTTGGCGACCTGCCCCGCCCCCGTCGGGCCGACATGGGTGATCTTGGCGCCCATGACTTCCAGGATCGGCAGGGCGCGGGCGAAGGCATCGTCGGTGCCGCCGGCCATGATTGTCAGGTTTCCGGCCTCAGCCCCCAGGGTGCCGCCGGATACGGGCGCATCCACATAATCCGCCCCCAGTTCCTGAGCCTTGGCCGCCAGCATGCGGGTGACCAGCAGCTTCGACGTGCCCATGTCGACGACAAGCTTGCCCTGTAGGTTTGCCGCGTTGAACACGCCCTCTTCGCCCAACAGCACCTTTTCCAGCGCCGGGGTGTCCGACAGCATGCAGATGACGACGTCGGATGCCTCCGCCGCGGCGCGGGGGTTGGCCGCCGGGGTCATGCCTTCCTTGGCAAGTTCTTCGATGACGCCTTGCGAGCGATTGTTGACGACCAGCTTGGCCCCGGCCTTGGCAAGGTTCCGCGCCATGGGCTTGCCCA
>DNMS01000056.1:2458-5014 GCA_003488105.1 Rhodospirillaceae bacterium | reverse complement strand
CTGACCGGGCGCAAGATCATCGTGGACACCTACGGCGGCTGGGCCCAGCACGGTGGGGGGGCGTTCAGCGGCAAGGATCCGACGAAGGTCGACCGCTCGGCCGGGTACATGGCGCGCTACGTGGCCAAGAACATCGTCGCCGCCGGCCTGGCCGACAAATGCGTTATTCAGCTGGCCTATGCGATCGGTGTGTCCAAGCCGCTGTCGGTTTATGTCGATACCCAGGGGACGGGCCGCGTCGCCGAAGAGCAGATTTCCGCCAAACTGCAGGAAATGGTCAATCTCAGCCCGCGCGGCATCCGCGAGCATCTGGAGCTGAACAAGCCGATCTATGCGCGCACCTCGGCCTACGGCCATTTCGGCCGCAAGCCTGATGCCGACGGCGGCTTTTCCTGGGAAAAGACCGACCTGGTCGACGGCCTGAAAGCGGCCTTCGGGGCCTAAGTTCAGGGCGACTGCCGTCGCTGGGCCGGGCCTTTCGGGGGCGACGGACATGAATCCTGAGGAACAACCACGGTTTTACGGCCGGCGGCGGGGCAAGAAGCTCCGCCCCGGCCGTAGCGCCCTGGTCGCCGACCTTCTGCCGACCCTGCGGGTGCCGCCCGGGGACGGGCCGCTCGATCCGGCCGGCCTGTTCGACGGGGGCAAGTCCGCCTATTGGATGGAAATCGGCTTCGGCGCCGGTGAACACCTGGCCGATCAGGCCCAGGCCCATCCCGATATCGGCTTCATCGGCTGTGAGCCTTTCGTCAATGGCGTGGCGACCCTGCTTGCCCAGATCACGGAACGGTCGCTGGACAATATCCGCCTGCACGATGACGACGCGCGCCAATTGCTGCCGCGCCTCGCGCCGGGGTCGATCGACCGCGTTTATCTGCTTTATTCCGACCCCTGGCCCAAGAAACGCCATTGGAACCGCCGGTTCGTGCAGCGGGAAACCCTGGATCAATTGGCCCGCATCCTGGCCCCCGGCGGCCTGTTCCGCTTCGCGACCGACCATATGGGCCATGCCCGCTGGGCCCTGGGCCTGGCGGCCAACCATCCGGAATTCGAATGGACGGCCAGGACGGCGGCCGATTGGCGCACGCGCTGGACCGACGGATATCCCACCCGCTACGAGGAAAAGGGCCTGGCCGGCCCGCACCGGGTCTATCTGGAGTTCCGCCGCCGGGGCGGGTAGGGCGCGGAAAATCACGGCGAGGCTTGTCTTGCGGACGATTTGGGACTATATAGGCCCCGCATTTCACGTTTAAGGAAATGCGCTTCGTTAAGTCCGATAACGGAATTGATGGGGCGGGCCGGTGGCCCGCCTTTTGTGTTTTTTGTACCAAGTGCTTCGCGGCCGCCGACCGGGCCGCGGACGATAGGAACCCCGACCACGTGACCTTGGAACAGCGCATCGCCGAGATCATCCGCCCGGCCATCGAGGATTTGGGCTTCGAGCTTGTCCGCGTCCTGGTGTCCGGCCAGCGCAACAAGAAGCTGCAGGTCATGGCCGAGCCCAAGGACGGATCGGCCATGAACGTCGATCATTGCGCGGTCATCTCGCGCACCGTGTCGGCGCTTTTGGACGTGGAAGACCCCATCGACGATCACTATGTGCTTGAGGTCTCATCGCCCGGCATCGATCGGCCGCTGGTCAAGCTGGCCGATTTCGCGCGCTACGCCGGGTTCGATGCGCGCGTCGAAATGGACGTCCCCGTCGAGGGCCGGCGCCGGTTTTCCGGCCGCCTGCTCGGCGTCGACGGCACGGACGTGGTGATGGACGTGACGGAAGGCGAGGTCCGCCTGCCCTTCGCCGACATTCAGAAATCAAAACTGCTGATGACCGATGAATTGATCGCGGCCCATCAGCAGGCGGACGGATAGGCCGTCCCGCCGGAAACCGACTTTTTTGTGAGTTTGAAGGAACATCGGAAATGAGCGACGTCATGCAAAACGAAGCCGTCCACGCCCGCCCGGAACTGCTGGCCGCCGCCGATCAGGCCGCCCGCGACAAGGGCATCGAGCGGGACGAGGTCCTGGAAGCCATGGAACAGGCGATCCAGAAGGCCGGGCGCTCCAAATACGGGCATGAACACGACATCCGCGCGGTCATCGACCGCGTGTCGGGCGCGATCACCCTGGCCCGCTTCCTGGAAGTCGTCGAAAACGCCGAGGCCGTCGAGAACGAAATCACCCAGCTGACCCTGGAGCAGGCCAAGCAGCGCAAGGCCGATGCGGTGGTCGGCGAATTCCTGGTTGATCCCCTGCCGCCCATCGACTTCGGGCGCATCGCCGCCCAGACCGCCAAGCAGGTCATCGTCCAGAAGGTCCGCGAGGCCGAGCGCAAGCGCCAGTACGAGGAATACCAGGACCGCATCGGCGAGGTCGTCAACGGCCTGGTCAAGCGTATCGAATACGGCAACGTGATCGTCGACCTGGGCCGCGCCGAGGCGCTGCTGCGCCGGGATGAATCGATCCCGCGCGAGCATTTCTCCAACGGCGACCGGGTGCGTGCCTACATCATGGACGTGCGCGAGGAAACCCGCGGTCCGCAGATTTTCCTGTCGCGCA
>DNMS01000056.1:1082-2333 GCA_003488105.1 Rhodospirillaceae bacterium | reverse complement strand
AGCACGACAGTTCCATCGATCCCGTCGGCCCCTGCATCGGCATGCGCGGCTCGCGCGTGCAGGCCGTGGTCGGCGAATTGCAGGGTGAAAAGATCGACATCATCCAGTGGTCGCCGGACGAGGCCGCCTTCATCGTCAACGCCCTGGCCCCGGCGGAGGTGTCCAAGGTCGTCATGGACCAGGACGCCCACCGGATTGAGGTCGTGGTGCCCGACGATCAGCTGTCCCTGGCCATCGGCCGGCGCGGTCAGAACGTGCGTCTGGCCTCGCAGCTGTCGGGCTGGGATATCGACATCTTCACGGAAGCCGAGGAATCGGAACGCCGCAACGAGGAATTCCGCGCCCGTTCCGCCCTGTTCGTGGAAGCCCTCGACGTCGACGACGTGATCGCCCATCTGCTGGTCACCGAAGGCTTTTCCAAGGTCGAGGAAGTGGCCTTCGTGCAGATCGAGGACCTGACCGACATCGAAGGCTTCGACGAGGACGTGGCCCGCGAACTGCAGGCCCGTGCCCAAACCTACCTGGAAACCCGCGACGCCGAGTTCGACGCCCGGCGCCGTGAACTGGGTGTCGAGGACGACCTGATCGAAATCGAGGGCATCACCAACGAATTGATGGTGGCGCTCGGCGATGCCGGCGTGAAAAGCCGCGACGATCTGGGCGACCTGGCCGGTGACGAGCTTCTGGAAATCGCCCCCCAGGGCACGATGACGCTTGACGCCGCCAACCAGATCATCATGGCCGCCCGCGCCCATTGGTTTGCCGACGAAGACGCGGCGGCTGGTGACGGCGATGCGGCCTCCGAAGAAGACGGCGGCGACGCGCCGCAGGCGTCCTAGGGGCCGGTTGGGGTGCACGGCGAGACGGCACGATGAGTTAGAACCGGAGACAGGCATGACCCGTGGACTGCAAACCCACGCGGAAGACGACATGGCCCCGACGTCCGATGAGGACGGCGGACCCGTCCGCCGCTGTGCCGTCACCGGGGAAAAAAAGCCTGTCTCGGAACTCATCCGTTTCGTCGTCGGCCCCGACGACTGCATCGTTCCCGACCTGGCCGGCAACCTGCCCGGGCGGGGAATATGGTTGAGTGCCCGCCGCGATGTGGTAAATACAGCCAGCGAAAAGAACCATTTCGCCAAGGCGGCCAAGCGCAAGGTCACCGTTCCGCCCCGCTTGGCGGACGATATCGAGGCGCAGATGGTCCGCCGTTGCATGGATGCGCTGGGTCTGGCGCGCCGGGCGGGCCGG
>DNMS01000056.1:0-903 GCA_003488105.1 Rhodospirillaceae bacterium | reverse complement strand
TGAAAAGACCGACGCCTGGCTGAGGACCGCCAAACGCGGTCTGTTGGTTGCGGCCCGGGACGGCAGCGAGGACGGCAAGTCCAAGCTGCGGGCCCTGGCGTCGGGGCTGACGCAATTCACGGTCCTGGACGCAGCCGAATTGGGCCGCGCGCTGGGCCGGGATCATGTGGTCCATGCGGCGGTCGCATCCGGCGGCTTGGCGGATCGCCTGGTCTTCGAACAAAACCGGCTTTTGGGGTTTCGCGAGGGCGCCCCGGCCGGAAAGACTTCTCCCTCGCAGGAATAGGCCGGGTTCACTGGAGCCCGAAAATCCGGGGCTCCGGACCGTGCCGATCGGAAGGTATTGATGGCTGAGACGACTGAAAAAGACAAGGCGGACAAGGGCGGCAGCGGCAAGCTGGGCCTGGGCGGCGGCGGCGGAAAGCTGACGCTGAACAAGACCGTGGAAAAGCGCCAGACGCGCCAGAACTTCTCCCACGGGCGGTCCAAGATGGTCACCGTCGAGGTCAAGAAGAGCCGTACCATCGCGACGGCCAAGGACGACGCGCGCCCGGCGGGCGCCGGCGACGCCCAGCACGATGACGACGGCGACACGTCGCCGCGCGATCTCACCGACCAGGAACTCCAGGCCCGCCAGAAGGCCCTGGAGACCGCGCAGCAGACCAAGGACGACGCCCCCGAAGCCGCGCCGGCCCGTCCGCTCGGCCCGACGCCGGTCGTTCGCGCCGAACCGGAACCGGAGCCGGAGCCGGTCGAAGAACCCGCGGCCGAACCCGCCAAGTCCGCCGCCCCGGCACCGGCCCCCGCGCCGGCCGATGTGGCGCCGGCACCGATCCCCGGCGAGGATGGGCGTCCCGCCCGGCCGCGCCCGGCGGCGGCCCGCCAAGAGGAAGATGACGACGG
>DNMS01000434.1:1700-2996 GCA_003488105.1 Rhodospirillaceae bacterium | reverse complement strand
AACCGGCCAAACCCCCTGTCCCTCCGCCCCTCGATTGGGTAGAAGACGCCTATGATCATCCTTTCCCTCCACACCGGCTATCACGACGGAACGGCGGCGCTGCTCGACGGCTATAATCTGGTTGCCGCGGTGCAGCTGGAGCGCCTGACCCGCAAGAAGGGCGACGGCGGCGGGATTCCCGAGGCGGCCATGGACGAAGTCCTGGCCATTGCCGGGCTGACGCGCGCGGATGTGGACGTGGTGGTGCTGTCCCGCGCCTCCTTCCCGGCGCGCTATTTCAAGTCGAACGCCCTGAAAACGGCGGAATATGCGTTCCACAAGATCATCGGCCACGAAAAGCTGAAGGACATGTGCACGCAGATGCAGCAGCGCGGCGAGGGCGAGCCGGCCAAGCTGTTCCGCGAGGAAATGTTCCGCGCCGATTTCGGCTTCAAGGAAGGCGTCAAGATCGCCTATTCCAACCACCACATGTCCCACGCGCTGTCGGCCCTGTTCTACACGGACTGGGACGACGGGCTGCTCTATACCGCCGACGGCTGCGGCGACAACGTGCATTATTCCCACCGCGTGCTGAAGGACGGCAGGCTCGACTGCCTGTTCGGCGGCGAGAACATGACCCTGCAGCCCCGCCGGGTCGATAGCCTGGGCCTCGCCTACGGCTTCACGACCCAGGCACTGGGGTATCGGATGAACCGTCACGAAGGCAAGCTGACGGGTCTGGCCGCGTTCGGCGAGCCGGCGCAGGCGGCGGCTCTGGGCCGTCATTTCAACGTCGATGCGGCGGGCGTCATCTGGTCCGATTTCGATTCCGACGCCGCCATGCGCGACGAGATCCACAAACTCGCCAAGGACGCCGAGCCCGCCGACATGGCGGCCTCGGTGCAGAAGGTGTTGGAGGATACGGTGCTGGCCTCCGTCCGCGCGATCCTCAAGCGCCATCCCGTGCGCCGCATCGGCCTGGCGGGCGGCGTGTTCGCCAATGTGCGGCTCAACCGGCTGCTGTGCGAGGAAACGGATACCGACGAAGTCTTCGTGTTCCCCGGCATGGGCGACGAGGGCATCACCGTGGGCGGCGCCCTGCAATACCTGTTGGAACGGGACGGCCTCGACGCCTGGTTGAAGCAGCGGCGGCGCCTGTCCTCGGTCTATCTGGGCCGCGATTACACCGCCGATGCCGATCAGGTGCTGGCCGCCAACGGCGCGCTCAAGCGGATCGACGGCAATCCGGCGGATCGGGCGGCGGAATTGATCGCGTCGGGCAAGGCCGGGGCGATCTACGACGGGCGCATGGAATTC
>DNMS01000434.1:417-1638 GCA_003488105.1 Rhodospirillaceae bacterium | reverse complement strand
TACGACGGGCGCATGGAATTCGGACCCAGGGCCCTGGGCGCGCGCTCGATCCTCGCCAATCCGGCGGACGCGGAGATCAATGCGTCGCTCAACGCCAGGCTTCAGAGAACGGAATTCATGCCCTTCGCCCCCTATGTGGCGGAAGAGGACGCAGACAGCGTGTTCGATATCACCAAGGCCAACCGCTATGCCGCCAGCTTCATGACGATCACCACCGCCGTGAAGCCCGAATGGCACAAGCGCATCCCCGCCGTGGTCCATGTCGACGGCACGGCGCGGCCACAGGTCGTCCGCCGCGCGGAAAACCCGCTTTATGCCGATATCCTGTCGTCGTTCAAGGCGAAGACGGGCCTGCCGGTGCTGATCAACACCTCGTTCAACGCCCATGAAGAGCCGATCATCAACACGCCGGCCGAATGCCGCCGGGCGCTGGTCGATGATCGGGTCGATTTCGTGGTGACCGGGCAGGCGGTCTACACCCGCACGGGCTCTTGAATTATTGCAGACGCCCCTGCGTCTGACGCTTGACGATGATTGTATACAATCCTACAAAGCCCGCCATGAAGGGGTTACCGGAAAAAGTAGACGTCATTGTCGTCGGCGGCGGCGGGGCCGCCATGGCGGCCGCCCTGACCGCGCGCGAACGCGGCGCCAGCGTGCTGGTGCTGGAGGCGGCGCCCAAGGATTTCCGCGGCGGCAACACCCGCCACGTGCGCAACATCCGCTATGCCCATGACGCGGCGACGGATTTCGTCACCGGCCCCTATCCCGTGGACGAATATTACGACGACCTTTTGCGCGTCACCCAGGGCAACACGGACAAGGGCCTGTCCCGCTTCCTGATCGAAAAATCCCTCGACGCCGCCGACTGGATGGCGGCCCGCGGCGTGAAGTTTCAGCCGCCCCTGTCCGGCACCATCGGGCTCGACCGCACCAACGCCTTCTTCAAGGGCGGCGGCAAGGCGGTTCTGAACGCCTATTACGCGACGGCGGAGAGGCTCGGCATCGACTGCCGTTATGAGGCCGAGGTCACCGACCTGAACATCGAGGACGGTGCCTTCACCGCCGCCCGCGTCAAGTATCAGGGCCAGGAACAGACGGTCGAGGCGCGGGCCATCGTGCTGGCCTCCGGCGGCTATCAGGCCGACATCGACTGGCTGAAGGAAGGCTGGGGCGAGGCGGCCGAGGGCTTTCTCATCCGCGGCACCGGCTACAACAAGG
>DNMS01000434.1:0-214 GCA_003488105.1 Rhodospirillaceae bacterium | reverse complement strand
GCCGAAACGGCGGCCGACGCGGACCAGTGCCACGCCATCGCCATCGACGCCCGCAGCCCGAAATGCGACGGCGGCATCGCCACCCGGGTCGATTGCGTGATCTATTCCATCATGGTCAACCGCAAGGCTCAGCGTTTCTATGACGAGGGCGAGGACATCTGGCCCAAGCGCTATGCCATCTGGGGCCGTCTGCTGGCCAAGCAGGAAGACCAGA
>DNMS01000431.1:1942-2612 GCA_003488105.1 Rhodospirillaceae bacterium | reverse complement strand
GGGTCACTTAAAAACGTGACCGCGTCCCAGCACGGCGGGCACAGGCTGCCGGGCTCACCCACCATCCCGCCGCAAGCCAGGCAATGGGGCGGCAGGATAACGTCCAGCAACCGCCGCCCGGCCGACCTCAGCCCGGCGGCGAGCGCGCCGCCGCCGTCGGGGCCGGTGCCGTTCAAGGCGCCGTTTATGCCGGGCGAACGATGTGTCATACAGACACGATGACCGAAACGATCCATGTGTTCAATCGCGCCAAGGTGCGCCATCACCGCGACCGCGCGGCGCCCCTGCTCGACGCCCACGGCTTCCTGTTCGAGGAAACGGCCGACCGCCTGGCCGACCGGCTCGACGATATCACCCACCGCTTTCCGCTGGCCCTCGACCTGGGCTGCCACGGCGGCGACATGGGCGGCCAGGTATTCGGCCCCCGCACCATGGGGCGCGGCGGGATCGAGACCCTGATCCAGGCCGACCTGTCACCCGCCATGGCGCGCCGCGCCCAGGCGTCCGGCAGGCCGACCATCGCCGCGGACGAGGAATTCCTGCCGTTCGCCGACGCCACCTTCGATGCCGTGCTGTCCAACCTGTCGCTGCATTGGGTCAACGACCTGCCGGGGGCGTTGCTGCAGATCCGCCGGGCGCTGAAACCGGACGGCCTGTTCCTGGCGTCCAT
>DNMS01000431.1:0-1868 GCA_003488105.1 Rhodospirillaceae bacterium | reverse complement strand
GCCTGTTCCTGGCGTCCATGCTGGGCGGCGGCACGCTGGCCGAACTACGCGACTGCCTGGCCGAGGCCGAGATCGAAATCTGCGGCGGCCTGAGCCCCCGCGTATCGCCCTTCGCCGACGTCCGCGATCTGGGCGGGCTGTTGCAGCGCGCGGGCTTTTCCCTGCCCGTGGTCGACGCCGATCAGGTCACCGTCAGCTATGAAACGCCCATGAAGCTGCTCTACGATCTGCGCGCCATGGGCGAAAGCAACGCCATCGCCGAGGCCAAATCGGGCCTGGCCCGGCGCGACGTGCTGGCCCGCGCCATGGCGATGTACGAGGACCGCCACCGCGACGCCGACGGCCGCTTTCCCGCAACCTTCCGGATTTTGACCCTGACGGCCTGGGCCCCCGCCCCGACGCAGCAGCAACCCCTGGCCCCCGGCAGCGCCAAGACACGCCTGGCCGAAGCCCTGGGGGGGCAGGAAATCAGTCTGGGCGAGAAGGCCCAGCCCAAGGACTAGCGCCGCCCCGTCACCGGAACGCAACACTAAGTCGCTACATTGCGGCCATGAATATGATGACCGGCGACAGGTTCACCCGGGTCGATGACTACATCGACGCCCTGTTCGCGCCCGAGGACGCGGTTCTTTCGGCGGCGCAGGGACGCGCCCGCGCGGCGGGCCTGCCGGACATCCAAGTTTCCGCCAACCAGGGTAAGCTGCTTTACCTGTTCGCCAAACTGGTCGGCGCGCGGCATGTGCTGGAAATCGGCACCCTGGCGGGATACTCGACCATCTGGCTGGCCCGGGCCTTGCCCGAGGACGGCCGCCTGATCACCCTGGAACTGGACCCGGACCATGCCCGCGTGGCGCGGGACAACGTGGCCGCCGCCGGCCTGGTCCCCAAGATCACCGTGGTCACCGGCCCGGCGCTGGAAACCCTGCCGACCCTGGAGGGTGCGGGGGCTGCCCCCTTCGACCTGGTGTTCCTGGACGCCGACAAGGTCAATTTCCCAAGCTACCTGGACTGGGCCCTGAAGCTGGCCCGGCCCGGGGCGCTGATCCTGGCCGATAACGTGATCCGCGAAGGCAAGGTGCTGAACCCGGACGACGACGATCCCTCGGCCCTGGGTGCGGCCGCCTTCAACCGCCAGATCGCGCGCAATCCCCAGCTTGAGGCGGTGATCCTGCAACAGGTCGGAATCAAGGGCCACGACGGCCTGGCGATTGCCCGCATCCGGGATTAACCGCCCGCAGCAAACCCGAAGCGTTGAATTTTCCGGGGGCGGGGAGTAGCTTCCCCGCCATGAAGTTTCACGCCCCCCTCGTCAAAGGCACCCTGGTCAAGCGCTACAAGCGCTTCATGGCCGACGTGACCCTGAAAGACGGCACCGTCGTCACCGCCCATTGCGCCAATTCCGGGTCCATGCTGTCGGTCAACGAGCCGGGCGCGGAGGTCTGGATCAGCCCGGCCGCCAATCCGGACCGCAAGCTGAAATGGACCTGGGAGCTGATCCGCATCGGCGAGACCCTGGTCGGCATCAACACGGCCCTGCCCAACGCCATCG
Source organism: Rhodospirillaceae bacterium (assembly GCA_003488105.1). Next base: position 319 of record DNMS01000431.1, on the reverse strand, counting down.
TCGCCGACGCCATCGAGGCCGGGAAAGTGCCCGAACTGACCGGCTACGAGACCCTGCGGCGCGAGGTCAAATACGGCCAGAATTCGCGCATCGACATCCTGCTGGAAGACCCCAAGAAGGGCCTGTGCTACGTCGAGATCAAGAACGTCACCATGCGCCGGAACCTGGATGACGGGCCGCTGGAATTTCCCGACGGGGTGACCTCCCGGGGCGCCAAGCACCTGGTTGAACTGGCCGACATGGTCGCCCAGGGCCACCGCGCGGTGATGCTCTATCTGGTTCAGCGCGAGGACGGCAACCGCTTCGAGATCGCCGGCGA
>DNMS01000354.1:3702-3900 GCA_003488105.1 Rhodospirillaceae bacterium | reverse complement strand
CGGTGATGGTGTGGATCTCCGGCGGTGTCGCCCGCGGCCGCGCCCGCCGCGAAGCCCACCGCGCCGAAGGGGCGGAAAAGGAAGTCCTGCGCCTTAAGACCGATGTCGAAATGTTGGAAGAAAAGCTTCGCGCCGCCGACGCCAAGGCCAAGTCCGCGTCGCTGCCGGTGCCGGCATCGGACACGCAGGCGTCCGGTT
>DNMS01000354.1:0-3438 GCA_003488105.1 Rhodospirillaceae bacterium | reverse complement strand
CCGGTATAAATGACCCTACGGCCAATTCTGGGACCAATTCGATGACGTCTTCGACCTCCGCGCCGGGCATCAAAAGCCCCGCCGACCGCATCCTGGTCGCGCTCGACACCACCGACGCGGCGGGGGCCCTGGCGCTTGCCCAGGGGGTCAAGGGGGCCGTGGGCGGGGTGAAACTGGGCAAGGAATTCTTCACCGCCCAGGGGCCCGAGGGCGTGCGCCAGGTTTCGGCGGCGGGCCTGCCCGTGTTTTTGGACCTGAAATTCCACGACATTCCCAACACGGTCGCGGGCGCGGTGCGCGCCGCGGCGCCCATGCGTCCCTTCATGCTGAACGTCCATGCCTCCGGCGGCCGCGCCATGATGGAAGCCGCCGCCCAGGCCGCTACGGACGCCGCGAACGGCGGGCATCGTCCCCTCGTCCTCGCCGTCACCGTGCTGACCAGCCTGTCGGATGAAGACCTGATCGAGGTCGGTATCAACAACGAGACCAAGGCCCAGGTCGCCAAGCTGGCCAAACTGGCGCAGGAAGCGGGCATGGACGGGGTCGTCTGCTCGGCCCACGAGATCAAGGTCATCCGCTCCGTCTGCGGCCCCGATTTCACCCTGGTCGTGCCGGGTATCCGCCCCGAATGGGCGGTGAAGGGCGACCAGAAGCGCGTGGTCACGCCGCGCGACGCGGTCTCCCTCGGCGCCGACTATCTGGTCATCGGCCGTCCCATCACACAGGCGGATGACCCCATCGCGGCGGCTCGGCGCATCGCGGATGAACTGAGCGCCTGACATGGTTCAGGTCAAGATCTGCGGGCTGAAGACAACCAACGCCGTGGACGCCGCCGTGACTGCCGGGGCCGATCTGGTCGGCTTTGTGTTCTTCAGGAAATCGCCGCGCCATGTCACGCCCGCCATTGCCGGCGGGCTGGCGGCGAGGGTGCCCGTGGGTGTGCTCAAGGTCGGCCTGACCGTGGACGCCACCGACGACGAACTGGCGGCCATCACCGGCAACGGCGCGGTCGACATTTTGCAGCTCCATGGGGCGGAGACGCCGGAGCGGGTCGCCGAGGTCCGGCGCAAGTTCGGCCTGCCGGTGATGAAGGCCCTGCCGATCGCCGCACCCGATGACGTCACCGCCGCCCGCGCCTATGAGGGCGTCGCCGACCGGCTTCTGTTCGATGCCAAACCGCCGAAAGATGCCGATCGCCCCGGCGGCAATGCGCTCGCCTTCGATTGGGGGCTGCTGGCCGGCACCCGGTGGAACGTGCCTTGGCTGCTGGCGGGCGGGCTGACCCCGGACAACGTGCAGGCGGCGATCCGGGTTTCCGGCGCGCCGGGGGTCGATGTGTCCTCGGGCGTGGAGACGGCGCCCGGCGTCAAGGACGCAGGCCTGATCGACGCCTTCATCAAGGCCGCCAAGGCGGGTTGATCGTCTTTCCCCTCACCCTGTCCCTCTCCCCAGGGGGGCGAGGGAACTCCCGCCGCGACATCCCCCTCTCCCCCGTTTGGAGGGAGAGGGCCGGGGTGAGGGGGCGGGCGGCGTTTTCCGGGGTTTCTGCTTGGGTTCGCCGGGACCTTGTGCTTTATTTGCGCCGCCCTTGGGCGCCGGCGCCGTTAACCATAAAACGGCAGAAACCCAAGGCAATATGAGGATTGGTTCATGTCGAAGTTGAATACCTACCGCGAAGGCCCGGACGAATCGGGACATTTCGACATCTACGGTGGCCGCTATGTCGCGGAAACCCTGATGCCGTTGATCCTGCAGGTCCAGGAAGCCTGGGAAAAGGCAAAGAACGACGCGGCTTTTTGGGACGAATTCAACCGTTACATGAAGCATTACGTGGGCCGGCCCAGCCCGCTGTACCTGGCCGAGCGCCTGACCGAAGAGTTCGGGGGTGCGAAGGTTTACTTCAAGCGGGACGAGCTGAACCACACGGGTGCCCACAAGATCAACAACACCATCGGCCAGATCCTGCTGGCGCGGCGCATGGGCAAGAAGCGCATCATCGCCGAAACGGGGGCCGGGCAGCACGGCGTCGCCACGGCCACGGTCTGCGCCCTGTTCGGCCTGCCCTGCGTGGTCTACATGGGCGAAACCGACGTCAAGCGCCAGCGCCCCAACGTGGTGCGCATGAAGATGCTGGGGGCGGAGATCGTCCCCGTCACCGCCGGCACGGGCACGCTCAAAGACGCCATGAACGAGGCGCTGCGCGACTGGGTCTCCAACGTCGAGGATACCTTCTACATCATCGGCACCGTCGCCGGCCCGCACCCCTATCCGGCCATGGTGCGCGATTTCCAATGCGTGATCGGCAACGAAGTGCGGGAGCAAATGATGGAAATGGAAGGCCGCCTGCCCGACAGCTGCATCGCCGCCATCGGCGGCGGGTCCAACGCCATGGGCCTGTTCCATCCCTTCCTGGATGACGAGACGGTCAAGCTGATCGGGGTCGAGGCCGCCGGCCACGGGATCGAGACCGGCGAGCATTGCGCGTCCCTCAACGGCGGGCGCCCGGGCGTGCTGCACGGCAACCGCACCTACCTGCTGCAGACCGAGGACGGCCAGATCATCGACGGCCATTCCATTTCCGCCGGCCTGGATTATCCCGGCATCGGGCCGGAACATTCCTGGCTGCGCGATACGGGCCGGGTCGAATACGTGTCGGCCACGGACAAGGAAGCCCTGGCCGCGTTCCAACTGTGCACGCGTAAGGAAGGCATCATCCCGGCGCTGGAGCCGAGCCACGCGCTCGCCTATGTGGCCAAGATCGCGGGCGGACTGCCCAAGGACCACCTGCTGGTCATGAACATGTGCGGGCGCGGCGACAAGGACGTCGACGCCGTCGCCGGCTATCTGGGAATGGACTGAGCATATGACCACGCAGACCGGGCCCGAGACCCGCATCACCCGCAAGTTCCAGGCCCTTAAGGCCGAAGGCCGCGCTGGTCTGGTGACGTTCCTGACCGCCGGCGACCCGACGCCGGAATTGTCGGAGGAGATCATTCTGGAGATCGCGGCGGCAGGGGCCGACCTGATCGAGATCGGCATGCCGTTCTCCGACCCCATGGCCGACGGCCCGGCGATCCAGGCCTCCAGCCTGCGGGCGCTGAAGGCCGGCATGACCCTGCCCAAAACCCTGGATATCGTGCGCGCCTTCCGCAAGCGGGACAACGACACGCCGATCGTCCTCATGGGCTACTACAACCCCATTTACATCTACGGGGTCGACCGTTTCCTGGCCGATGCCAAGGAAGCCGGGGTCGACGGCCTGATCGTCGTCGACCTGCCGCCGGAAGAAGAGGGCGAGTTGTGCCTGCCGGCGATCAAGGCCGGGATCAACTTCATCTATCTGACGGCCCCGACAACGGACGACGCGCGCCTGCCCAAGGTCGTGCGTCATGCCTCGGGCTTTGTCTATTACGTCTCGATCACCGGCATCACCGGGGC
>DNMS01000290.1 GCA_003488105.1 Rhodospirillaceae bacterium | reverse complement strand
ACGTATCGGTCGCCGACCTGGGCCTGGAGCGGTTTCTCAACGACGATTTGGGTCTGGGGCTGGAACGCACCCAGGTCGGCGACCGATACGTGGTCGAATACATGCGCGCCAAGGGCTTCAACCTGGGCGGCGAACAATCGGGCCATATCATCCTGGGCGACTATTCGACGACCGGCGACGGCCTGATCGCGGCATTGCAGGTTCTGTCCGTGGTCAAGAAGTCGGGCAAGCGGGCGAGTGAGGTCTGCCGTCCGTTCGAACCGATGCCGCAGCTGTTGAAGAACGTGCGGTTCGAGGGGGTCTCGCCCCTGGAGGCGGTAATCGTGCAGGACGCGATCAAAGACGCCCACGCCACGCTGAACGGCAAGGGGCGTTTGCTGGTCCGCCCGTCGGGCACGGAGCCGCTGGTCCGTGTCATGGCCGAGGGCGAGGACGATGTGCTCATCACCCGAGTGGTGGACGAGCTGATCACCCTCCTGGAAACGGAAGTCCGGACCTAACCCATGCAACTCAAAGGCCGCGTGCTGATCATCGCCGGCTCGGACTCCGGCGGCGGTGCCGGAATCCAGGCGGACATCAAGACGGTGTCGGCGCTGGGCGGTTACGCCATGACCGCGATCACCGCGTTGACGGCCCAGAACACCCTGGGTGTCACGGGGATCCAGGCCGTGCCCGCGGAATTCGTTGCCCAGCAGATACGCATGGTGATGGAAGATTTGGGTGCCGACTGCATCAAGATCGGCATGCTGCACCGGGCCGAAGTCGCCCTGGCCGTCGCCGATGTCCTGGCCGAAACGGCGACGGGCGTCCCGGTGGTTCTGGATACGGTGATGATCGCCAAGGGCGGCCATGCGCTGCTCGACGACGATGCCGTTGACGCGTTGAAGACCCGTTTGCTGCCGGGTGCGGCCCTGGTTACGCCCAACCTGCCCGAAGCCGAAGCGCTCACGGGCCTACCCGTGCGCACGGTCGAGGACATGATGGATGCGGGCCAGGATATTCTGACGCTCGGCGCCAAGGCTGTGCTGATGAAGGGCGGGCATCTGGACGGTGATTCCGTGACGGATCTTCTGGTCACCGGCGAAGACTGCGTCGGCTGGGAAAGTGTCCGCATCGACACGCCCCATACCCATGGCACGGGCTGCACCCTGGCCAGCGCCTGCGCGGTCGGACTGGCCCAGGGGCTGGAGCTGGTCGACGCGGTGGCCCGCGCCCATGCCTTTGTGGCGGAAGCGATCCGAACGGCGCCCGGCCTGGGCAAAGGCCATGGGCCGCTGAACCACGGGTTCACGGTCATGCCTTTTGATCCGAAAAACCAGCTGATTTCTCAGACGTAGGTCGGCTCGGCCGTGTGGCTGGTCGCGCCCGCCACCTCGGCAATGATGCCAAGTGCCCGTTCCAGGCGCTGGCGGTCCTGCTCGGCGCCAAGACAGATGCGTACGTGCGGCCGGTCCGGGCGATGGCGTTCGTCCATGACGAAGGCGTTGCCCGGGGTGACGGACACGCCACGCTCCAACAGCCGGGTGCGGAACTCGGGTCCGGTGAATTCCTGGGGCACCGGCAGCCAGGCATGCAACGAGCGAGGATGGGTGCGGAGGTCAAGGTGGCCCAGGCGGCGCACCAGTTCCTTCTGGCGGCTTTCGACTTCGCGGCGCTGCTGAGCCATCATCTCGTCGGCTTCGCCGCCGCGAATCATCTCGCTGGCGATCTCGACGGCCAGCGGCGAGGCCATCAGGGTCGAGGAACGCAAGGCGTTTACGAACGACGCCATGAGGCCCTGAGGGACCAGGACATAGCCGACGCGCAAGCCCGGTGACACGGCCTTGGACAGGCTGGTCACATAGACGGTGACGTCCGGTGCGATGCTGTGAACGCGGGGTGGGGCATCGTCGACAAGAAAGCCGTAAACATCGTCCTCAATCACGAACACGCCGTACTTGCGGGCGATCTCGGCGATCTGACGGCGACGGTCCTCCGGCATGATGCTTGCCGTCGGGTTCTGCAACGTCGGCAGCAGATAGAGCAGGCGGGGTGCCCGCTCGCGGCAGGCTTGCTCGAAGGCGTCCGGAATCAAGCCGTGTTCATCCATCGCCAGGCCTTCGACCCGCAGGCCGAGCGGCGCGGCCGTGACCTTGACCCCGGGCCAACTCAATGCTTCGGCGACGATCAGGTCGCCCGGTTTGGCCAAGGCCATCAGCGCCGTCTGGGTCGCGGCCTGCGCTCCTGGCGCGATCAGGATATCTTCGGCACGGGCATTCACGCCCAGGCTGGTCAGCCATTCCGCACTTGCCTCGAGATGCGGGCGCAGGCCGTTATGCGCCTGATAGCGGGAAACCGCTTCCCACACCGCCTCGTGATTGACGCGGGCGATGGCGCGCTGGGTCAGGGCGCCGACGCCCACGGTCACGGGGTAGTTGGAGGCAAGTTCAAGCCCTTCCGAACCCATGAAATCCGTGCCGTACATGGCGTTGTACGGGGAGGCGACCAAATCGACGCTGTTGCGCAGCGCGTCGATGTTGTCGTTCAGGGACGGCGCCGGAACGCGGTCGGCGGGGGCGGTGATGAAGGTGCCGCGTCCGACCTCGCCGCGGGCCAGGCCGCTGCGTTCCAGTTCCTGGTAAGCGCGGGTCACGGTGCCCAGCGTCACGCCCAGGTCATAGGCCAGATTGCGTTGCGGCGGTAGCTTGGTGCCCGGCATCAGGTCGCCCGTTTCCAGGGCGTCGACGATGGCATCGACGATCGCCTGGTACTTGGGGCCGACACGGCCGCGCAGCTCGGGCATCCAGATTGTCATGGTGCGATTTTAAAGATTGTATCGATTGTATGTCAATTGTATTGGGTTAATGCATCAATGTTCGGGGTTAATGTGAAATTGATGGGTGACAATATGCGGATAATGTCGGGAGACGCTTCATGGATTGGATGATGCTGCCGGAACTCATGTCCGCCCGCGAGATCGTGAGCGCCCATGTGCCCCCCACACCGACCCACAGTTGGCCGTTGCTTGACCAACGTGCAGGCGGTGAGGTTTGGGTCAAGCACGAGAACCATTCACCCGTCGGTGCCTTTAAGGTCAGGGGCGGTCTGGTCTACCTCACGCGCCTGAAGGCCGAACATCCGGATCTTGCGGGGGTTGTCACCGCGACCACCGGCAACCACGGGCAAAGCGTTGGGCGGGCGGCCCGCATGGTCGGCCTGCGGGCAACGATTGTCGTGCCGAAGGGGAACAATCCAGGCAAGAGTGCCGCCATGGCCGCGCAGGGCGTCGATCTGATCGAGCACGGCGATGATTTTCAGTCGGCGAAGGAATTCGCCGAGGGGCTTGCGGCGACGCGCGGCCTGCATATGGTGCCGTCGTTCCATCCCTGGCTGGTCCAGGGAGTGGCAAGCTATGGGTTGGAATTGTTCGAAGCGCAGCCGGACCTGGACACTGTTTATGTGCCGATCGGCCTGGGGTCCGGTATCTGCGGCGTTATCGCGGCGCGTGATGCGCTTGGCCTGAAGACCAAGGTCGTCGGCGTCGTCGCCGAAGGAGCACCCTGTTACGCGCTGTCCTTTGCAGCCGGCCGGGTTGTCGCGACCAACGGTGTCGAGACAATTGCCGAGGGCCTTGCCGTGCGTCAGCCCGACGCCCTGGCGCTTGACATCATCTGCAAAGGGGTTGCGCGCATCGTCACGGTTTCCGATGACGAGATTTCCGCCGCCATGGCGGCTTATTTCACGGACACCCATAATCTAGCTGAAGGGGCCGGGGCCGCGACCCTGGCGGCCCGTCTTCAGGAACGCGGCGCAATGGCCGGGAAGAAGACGGGCGTGGTGCTGTCCGGTGGCAACGTGGACAAGGATTTGCTGGTCCGCGTGCTTGCCGGAAAAGGGGCGGGGGGCTAAAACCGTTCTTCCGCCCGATCTGCGGCAGAAAGAACCAAAAAGGGAGCCATCCATGTCCACCAACGCCTATCGCATCGCCGTCATTCCCGGAGACGGCATTGGCAACGAAGTCATGCCCGAAGCGCTCCGCGTGCTCGAGGTGATCGGCCGCAAGCACGACCTGTCGTTCAAGTTCGA
>DNMS01000177.1:7499-9733 GCA_003488105.1 Rhodospirillaceae bacterium | reverse complement strand
GTCGACCCGGCTTTCCGCGTTCTCCAATTCGGGCAGATCCTTACCGTCTTCCACTTCTGCCAGTTCGGCCAGCTTGTCCGGGCCGACGTGCAGGCGGTCGTTGATGCGCTCGATCAGGCCGCGGCAGCCCTGTTCGGCCTGTTCCACCGCGCCTTCGGCGCGGACCCGGGTTTCGCGGGCGAAGGACAGGTCGTGCTCGGCCTGGCGCATGTCGCGGTCGGCTTCGGCCAGGGTGGCTTCCGCCTGGGCCAATTGGTCGGCGGCGGCGTTGCGGCGTTCTTCGGCCCCCTGAATGGCGGTCAACAGTTCGTCGCGCTTGGCCGCGATCTCGGCCGGTTTCTGCTGCAGGGCGTCCAGGTCCGCCTGCAGGGCCGTGGCGCGTTCCGCCAGTTCGCCGAGCTGGCTTTCCGATCGCGACCGGCGGGTCACCCACATCTGGGATTCGGAGGCGACGGCGAGCAGGCGTTGTTTGCGGGCTTCCGACGCCTGGAACAACTGGTCGTGGCGCGACCGGCATTCCATCTGATGGGTGCGCTTCTCGGCCAGGGCGGTGCGCTTGTCGGCCAGGGCCGTGCGCGCGGCCTCCAGGTCCGGCAGTTCGCCGCGTTCGGTCTCAATCGCCGCCTTCTGGGCCCCGGATTCTTCCTGGTCGGCGGCGATGGCGGCCTGGGTTTCGGCCAGGGCGGCCAGCTTGTTCTGCACGGCGGCGGCACGGTCCTTGACCTCGGCCAGGCGGTCGCGGGCGGCGTTGAAGGCGCGGTCGGCTTCGTTCAGGGCCTGACGGGCGTCCCGTTCCTGGGCGCGCAGGACCTCGGCCTTGGCCTTGGCGGCCTCGGCGGTGGCCCGCAGGGCATCCAGGGTTTCGCGCGCGGCCTCGGCCTGGGCCGCGACCTCGTTCAGGCGGTTGCGCTGGGCCAGGCGCTGGGCGGCGGCGGTTTCCGCCCCTTCGGCGACGCGGAATCCGTCCCAGCGCCACAGACCGCCGGCGCGGCTAACCAGACGTTGGCCAGGGGTCAGACCGGCCTGCAGGCGGGTGCCTTCGGCGGCATCCTCGACGATACCGATCTGCGACAGGCGGCGGTCGAGGGCGGCGGGGGCCTTCACGACCTCCGACAGGGCACGCACCCCGGCGGGCAGGGCCGGGGCCGTCGCCATGGGGCCCAAGGCGCGCCAACCGATGACGGCGCCGTCGTCGTCGCCCATGGCGGGCGCCGAAAGATCTTCGCCCAGGGCGGCGCCCAGGGCATCCTCGAACCCCTTGTCGACGCTGATCTGGTCGAGCATCGGCGGCAGGTCCGTTTCCGGCCCGGTGGCGAGGACGCGCTCAAGGGTGCGGATTTCGGTTTCCAGGGCGGTCTGCTCGGTCGCCTTTTCGCGCGCGGCCTGGGCTGTCTGTTCCGATGTCTGATCGGCTTCGGCGCGGGCGGCTTCCGTCTTGGTCAGGGTTTCGCGGGCGGTGTCGGCGGCGGTGCGCGTGGTTTCGACGGCGGCATCGGCCTGAGCCAGATCGACCAGATCGGCGGACCGGGATTCCAGTTCGGCCTTCTGTGCCTCGGCGTCGGCGGCGCGCTGGGCCAGCCGGTTCAGGCGGTTTTCAAGTTCGGCCAGGCGCTGATTCAGGGCATTGCGGCGGGCTTCGGCGGCGGCCAGATCGTTGGTGTCGCGGTCGACTTCGCGGTCCATCTCGGTGACGGCCACGTCGGCGGCGGCGCGGGCCTCGGCGGCGGCCGTCAGGTCGTCGGCTTCCTGTGTCTGGGCGGTCTCGATGTCCTGCTTTTCGGCGGCCAGACGCTGGATGGCCTCGGCGGCGTCGGTCATCAGGCCCTGTTCCCGCTCGCGGTCGCGGGTGGTCTGCTCCAGACGGCCTCGGGTTTCGGTCATGGTCTGGGTGATGCGGGCTTCTTCTTCGTCCAGGCCTTCACGGGCCAGGGTCAGGCGCTGCAGTTCCGCCGCCACCTGGGCCTCGCCCTGGCGCAGTTCGGGCAGGCCCTCGGCGGCCTGGGCCTGGCGGGTCGTCGCCTGGGCGGCACGCTGGGTCAGCTCGGTGACCGCGTGTTCGGCTTCCTTCAGTTGCGCACGGGCCGTGTCGCGGGCGGTTTCCGCGTTGGACCACAGGATATGAAACAGGGTCGCCTCGGCCTTGCGGATATGGTCCGACAGATTGCGGTAGCGGGTCGCCTGGCGGGCCTGTTTCTTCAGGTTGTTCATCTGGGCGTCCAGGGTGACCAGGATGT
>DNMS01000177.1:1404-7370 GCA_003488105.1 Rhodospirillaceae bacterium | reverse complement strand
CGTCCAGGGTGACCAGGATGTCGTCCAGACGTTCCATATTGGCTTCGGCGCCCTTGAGGCGCAGTTCCGCCTCGTGGCGGCGCGAATGCAGGCCGGTGATGCCGGCGGCCTCTTCTAGTAGAAGGCGGCGCTGTGCCGGTTTGGCGTTGATCACGGTGCCGATGCGGCCCTGGCTGACCAGGGCGGTCGAGCGCGCCCCCGTCGCCTGATCGGCGAACAGCAGCTGCACATCGCGGGCGCGGACTTCCTTACCGTTGATGCGGTAGTTCGATCCCTTTTCGCGTTCGATGCGGCGGGTGACTTCCAGCTCGTCCGCATCGTTGAACTGGGCCGGGGCCTTGCGTTCGGTATTGTCGAGGGTCAGCGTCACCTCGGCGATGTTGCGCGACGGCCGGTCTTGGGTGCCGGAGAAAATGACGTCTTCCATCTCCGTGCCGCGCATCTGCTTGGCCGATGTCTCGCCCATCACCCATTTCAAGGATTCGACCACGTTCGACTTGCCGCAGCCGTTCGGACCGACCACGCCCGTCAGGCCCGGTTCGATGAACAGCTCCGTGGGGTCAACGAAGGATTTGAACCCCAAAACGCGGATTTTCTTGAAATTAAGCAAGTCGCCTCGCCGATCCTGGTTGCCTGTTTGCGCCGATTATTTCTTCAGGGCACGTTCGATGATTTCCTCGAACACCTTGAAGTCCTGCGCGCCCGAAACCTTTTCCCCGGCGACGATGAAGAACGGCGTGGAATCGACGCCGTGCTCCTTGTTGCCCGCTTCGGCGGTCTTCTGGATGCCCTGCAAAAGGTCTTCGTTGCGCAGGCAGGCGTCGACCTGGGCTGGCGACATGCCGCCTTTCTTGGCCGTGGCCTGGATGGCGGCAAGGCCATCCGGTGCCTGGCTCCAGATCGCCTGATCGCGGAACAGGATGCTGAGCATGGCGAAATAGCGCACGGGGCCGGCACAACTGGCGACCATATGCGCCGCCAGGGCGCGCTGTCCTAAGGGAAAGTCGCGGAAGATCAACTTCACCTTGCCCGTGTCGATGTACTTTTCCTTGATCGTGGGCAGGGTCTTTTCATGGAATTCGCGGCAATGGGGGCAGCTCAGCGAGGCATACTCGATCATCGTCACCGGCGCGTCGGCCTTGCCGAGCACCTTTTCCGCCAACATGTCCTGAGCGCTCTGCGCCTGTGCCGGGCCCGCGAAGGGGCCGGAAAGGGCCAAAATCAGTGTCATTGCGAGCGCAAGACCTTGTGCTAATCGCAGCAAATTAACCTCCTGATACACAAGATGTTGATGACTATAGAATCGGCCCCGAGACGGAGTCGACTCCTTTTGCTAAATCGTTGATATGGGCCGCCGATCCGCAATTTATCCACCGTCCCCACGGCGCCGCCGGACGGCCTGTCCCAGGCCTTCGAGGGCGCGGCGCAGGTCCGGATCGGTCACGGCCTTCAGGTCGTGCTCCAGCGCCGCCCGTTCGGCCGGGCTCAGCGTTCGGGGCGGGGTCGGGGTGGTGTCTTCGCGCGGCGGCAAGGGACGCTGGAAAATGTGGATGCCCCTGACGGCGCCATAGCCGAAATAGGTGTTCACCTTTTCCACGATCAGGGGCTCCAGGTGCTGGACTTCGGTCGCCACGGCGGAATTGCCGGCCTGCAGGTGCAAAAGCCCGCCCGTGCGCTGGCCGCGGGGGAAGATGATGCGGTCGGGCAGGGTGTGGCGGGCCAGCAGCTCGCCGGCGATTTCCGGCCAATGGCGCAGGATATCCCCCTGGGCGAAGCCGCGCTTGCCATAGGCGGTGGCGGTCACCTTGCCCAGCGCCTGGCCGACGGCGCGGACACCGCCTTTGCGGCGGCGGGGCGGCTTGGTCGCTTCGTCGTCCTGGGCCATGGTGTTCCTTTCGGGCCGTCGCCGCCCTTTTCCGCGTCCCGGCGGCGTGGCATTAACGGGGGATGCATTTAAGAGTGCCGACCCAGGGCCCCGCAAGGGCCAGCCGGTGGAAGCCGGGGGATAACACGGATATTGCCGGAACCGGGAGCCTGCCATGAGCCTTTCGTCCGCCAATGATGCCCTGACCGGGGCGTTGCTGGGCTGGTATGACCGCCACCGGCGGATATTGCCGTGGCGGGCACCCGCGGGCCGGCGTGCGGACCCTTACCACGTCTGGCTGTCCGAGATCATGTTGCAGCAGACCACCGTGGCGACCGTAAAAAGCTATTTTGACGACTTTGTGGCGCGCTGGCCCCGGGTGGAGGACTTGGCGGTGGCGGACCTGGACGCGGTGCTGCACGCCTGGCAGGGGCTGGGATATTACGCACGTGCGCGCAACCTGCACAAATGCGCGCAGGCTGTCGCCGGGGATCACGGCGGCCGGTTTCCCGATACGGAAGCAGGGCTTTTGTCCCTGCCCGGCATCGGCCCCTATACGGCGGCCGCGATCGCCGCGATCGCCTTCGATATCCCGGCGTCGCCGGTGGACGGCAACATCGAACGAGTCACCGCACGTCTGCGCCGCATCACCGAGCCGCTGCCCGGTGGGAAAACGTCGATCCAGGCGGCAGTGCGGGACCTGACCCCCAGCCGCCGGCCCGGCGATTTCGCCCAGGCGATGATGGATCTGGGGGCCATGGTCTGCACGCCGCGGGCACCGAAATGCGGTCTCTGCCCCTGGCACGATCCATGCGCGGCGCGGGCGGCGGGGATTGCGGCGGACCTGCCCGCCCGGGCCCCGAAAAAGGCCAAGCCGACGCGCCACGGTGTCGTGTTCTGGATCAAGGATGCGAAGGGCCGGGTGCTGCTGCGCCGACGGGCGGAGAGGGGACTTCTGGGCGGCATGATGGAAGTGCCGTCGACGGATTGGCGGGATGACCCCTGGGAGGCGGATGAGGCCGCCGGCGAGGCTCCCGTGGCGGCCGACGGCTGGCAGGCCGCTGGCGAGGTTCGCCACACCTTCACCCATTTCCATCTGCGTCTCGCGGTGGTTTGCGGGACGGTGGCAGGCGGAGCCGCCGCTGACGGCATCTGGGTGCATCCCCGCGACTTCGGTGCCCAGGCGCTGCCGACCCTGATGAAGAAGGTGGCGAAGGCCGCTTTGGGCCGCGCGCCCGGCGGAGAGCGGTCTTCCTAGGACGGTACGATGGCGCGGCGTTTGCTGCGGCAGACCCGGAGCCACCTGTAGAGCGGCGCAAGCAGATGACGGGCATGACGCTTGGCATCGACGATGATTATGCCGTCAATGACATTCAACGTGTGTACGCCGTGCCGATAATAGGAGGTTGGATCGGGTTCGATCCGTGCGATGGGGGTTTCCCCGAATTTGGTCGGCGTCAAGATGTCGATCCGGTTCAGCACGATGGCCGCGCCATAGGTCGTCGAACAGTCCTGTGTCGGTCGAACAAGTTGATCTTGCCACAAGAACGGTGTGCCGCCAGGGCGGCTTGACGTAATGTCGATCTTGATCGGATTTCGTTCATGGGGCGTCCACGGCCCGAAGCAGTCCGGCGCGTGCCAGGCATGCAACATGGCGTTCGATTCCTGATCCGCCTTCATTCCGAAAAGCCAGTAGCGGCCCTCGTGAAGGAATATCGTGCCGTCGGATAGGGGAACGCCCTCCAACCCCTTGAGGGGGCAACCATCACCGACCCATTGCGGTGAATTTCTATCCACGGGAAATGCCGTGGGGCAGGCCATTTCGGACAATTCCGGTACGGCATAATGCTGACCGTCTTTTTCAATCAGGTATGGGTAGGATGCGTGATAGGAAAAGTCGCCGATGACGTCTTCTGTCCCGTTCACGTTTCGGACAATACGCCCCTTGCCTTTCCGGTAATCGAACGTTTCGTATAGTAGGACGGTCTCGCCCTGTTCGGTGCGCCAGCCGAACGGGTCGGCGCGGAAACAAAGCGTCCGGTTGCGCGGCAGCCAATTCACCCGGCTCATGAAGTCGCGATCGAATACCTGCGCCGGGTCACCCATCACGGTGCCGACGTTCCATTCTTCGGCCGTAAAAAGGTCGATTGCCATGGCCGCTATATTAGTCAAGGTGGCGATCTGTAGCCGCCATGGGGCCGGTGCCGTACCGCTTGTCGGGGTGACTCTCTGGTCATCGCCGTCGGATTGAATGCGGGGGCTCAAAAGCGCATCGCCGAACCAGTCCGCCGCCGCGTTCTTGACGGCGGAAACGGAGCGGTCCGGTGTCTTTCGGCGCCGCAAACAGTGGCGGCGGAGTGATCTGGCGGAGTCGTCGCCAGCCCGCCATTCGACAAGGCGAATCTCAATGAAGGGCTCATGGGAAAGGAACCCTGATTTGATGCTGTTGGATAAATCAAAGCGGCATTTCGGGCCGTGACAAAGCAGCCAGACAGGAACGCCGAGACGTTCCGCCAAATCGATGCCCGCACCGCGTTCCGACAGATCGACCAGCAACTCGACGCCCTTCCAATGCACAGGGGACATTTGATCTTCGCTGTCCGTCGGCCGGACCACGACGGTTCGTCCCGCGGTTTCAAGCGCGGTCTGAACGGCCAACTCCCATTCCGTCGATCGGGATGAACTGGTCAAAAGAGCAATTGGGGATGCCATCGTCACGTCACCGGAGGCTGGGGGCGAAGGTGACGATCTCGGTAAACAGGCTGTCGATCTGGTCGGGCAGAACGCCGGTCCCGCGATACAGGATGGGTTCCTTCCGCCGTTCCGCAATCGCCCAGGGCGGCCGTTCGGCATAGCGGCGTTTTTCAACTGCCGTGAGGGGAAACCCGAAGCGCGTTAGGGCAAGGTGGGAGAACGCCGGGAGGCATCGCTCCAACAGGGTGTAGTCGCTTGCATAGACGACGCGTGCGACCGGGACCCTATGCCAGCGGCTGCGTATAAAAGCGATATGGCAGAATGCATTGTCCGGTCCCAGCAATCCCACATGTCCGACGCTCGGCATGTCTGAATGTGCGCGAAAATTTTCGAGCGCGTCACCGGACAGGTGCTTGTCGATATCTTCGATTTCACTGAACGCGCCACGTCGCCATCGCGGCAAATTAGGGATGATCCATTCGGTCGTGTCGATGGATTGGAAACCAATCCGCAAAAAGACCTTGATCGTCCGCGGCTCGGGTGAATGGGTGGCATAAACCGCATCGTTGTCGCTCACCGCCGTGCGGAGAAGTTGGACGCCAAGTCCCTTGCCTTCGTCCAAGTCGACGTACCAACTTGTCAGGTTGCGACTGTCGCGGATGTCTCCGCCATAGCGTCGGCGAGAGCGCAGCATGCAAATGACGCCCTTGACCGCGCCGTCGGCCACGATCATCTGTCCGAAGCCGTCTCCGGCGCCGGGCCAGTCAGGGGTGAGCACTTCACGCCAGTTCTCCGAGCTGCGGTTCGGATCAATCCGATGCAGGAATTCGCAAACCGCGGGCAAATCCCCTTCGTGGATCGGTTCGATCTCGGCGCTATTGCGGGACAAACGACGGTCTTCCTTGCCTGGGCATGCGGCCTCCTTCAGCCTGAACGGGCCCAAGTATGATGTGGTTGACCCAAGTCCAGGCCACGTTGGACAAAACCGTAAGCAGGTGAGTTGGGGTGGTAAAGCGGTAATTAGTGACGATCGGCCACACGCCGCGTCAGGTTGGCCTAAACGCAAATGTCATGAAATGGCTGTGGGGGTCCGGACCGTAGCCGGGGATGGGGTCGCATTCTATGAAACCGGCGTCCGCATAAAGCCTGCGCGCCGCTTCGAAGGCTCGGGAATTGCCTGTTTCCAGGCTGAGCCGTTGGTAGCCGCGACGCCGTGCTTCGGCCAGGATATGGGTCAGCATGGCGCGCCCGTACCCCTTGCCCCGGAATCGTGCCAGGGTATGCATGGATTTGATCTCGCCGTGGCGCGGGTCGAGTTCCTTGAGCGCCCCGCAGCCGACGATCTCTTCCCCGTCCCAGACGGACCAGAACGTGACATCGGGCGCGGTCAGGCCGGACAGGTCCAGGG
>DNMS01000177.1:0-1332 GCA_003488105.1 Rhodospirillaceae bacterium | reverse complement strand
GGACAGGTCCAGGGCATAAACGCTTCCGGCCGGCGTCTGGCTGAACATCTGGTCGAGATGTGCCCGGATCACGCCGCGCACCGCGTCACCTGTCAGGTCGTCCTCGCGGATATCCACCGGGTGCCTGCCGACGGGTCAGTCGTCGTAGGCCATCAACGCGCTGAACGGAATGTCCAGTTTGTCGCGGCCCTTCAGGAAGGTCAGCTCGATCAGACAGGTCGCGCCCACGACCTCGGCCCCCGCACCCCGTAATAGATCGATGGACGCGGCCATGGTGCCGCCGGTTGCCAGCAGGTCGTCCATGACCACCACGCGCTGACCCGGTTCGATGGCGTCCTTCTGGATCTCGAGGGTGTCGGTGCCGTATTCCAGGGAATATTCATGGGCGATGGTCTCGCCGGGCAGCTTGCCCTTCTTGCGCACCATGATGAAGCCGCAACCCAGCCGGGAGGCCAAGGGGGCGGCCGTCAGGAAGCCGCGCGATTCGATGCCGACAAGAAGGTCCGGCCGAAATCCGGAGACGATCTTGGCCAGGCGGCCCAAGGCCACCTGCCAGGCGTCGGGATGCCGCAGCAAGGTTGAAATGTCATAAAACAAAATACCGGGAATGGGAAAATCGGGAATGCCCCGGATGTGGTCTTTCAGGTCCATGTGTTCCCCCCTGGGAAAAATCTATCTGTGTGAATGTCCGGCGCATCCTATTGGATTGACGCGCGGCCTTGCAATCGCGTCCTATGGAACGGCGGATTGATAGCGGATTGTCTGATGACCAACGTTTTCTATCGCGAACTTAAGTCCGACATGCCGGTCGCCGTGAAAGGCGACGGCATCTACCTGATTGACGCGACCGGCAAGCGCTACCTGGATGCGTCCGGCGGGGCCGCCGTGTCCTGCCTGGGGCATAGCGATGCCGACGTCGTTCAGGCGATCAAGGATCAGGCCGACAAGGTTGCCTTCGCCCATACGGGCTTCTTCACCACCCAACCGGCGGAAGACCTAGCCGAATTTCTGGTCGGCGCGGCGCCGGACGGCATTTCGATGGTCTATTTCCTGTCCGGCGGGTCCGAGGCGGTGGAGGCGGCGCTCAAGATGGCGCGCCAGTATTTCCTGGAAACGGGGCAGCCCGAACGTACGAAGTTCATCGCCCGGCGCCAGAGCTATCACGGCAATACCCTGGGCGCGCTGTCCGTCGGTGGCAACATATGGCGGCGCGAGCCCTATAAAGAGATGCTGATGCCGGCCTCGCACATCGCGCCCTGCTATCCCTACCGCGAGATGCGGGACGGCGAGAGCGAGGCGGAATACGGCCTGCGCATCGCCGACGAACTGGAA
>DNMS01000132.1:3042-3480 GCA_003488105.1 Rhodospirillaceae bacterium | reverse complement strand
ATTACAAGAGCTAGACCAACAAGAGCGGCGAGAGCTTACGCCCGGACCACCGAAAAATCAGCCAGAATTGTCTGCCGTACATCTTTCTTTACGCCCTTATTGGTTAACAGCTCATTTACCCGAATATCGTAGGGTTTAGGGAGTTGAAGTACGTATTTTCGGAGACATTTCATGTTCCGCGACACGCCCCCGTCCCGCATCCGCCCGGCCGCCGCCGCGATTTTGATTGCGCAGTTGGTCGCGCCGCTCGCTGCGGGCGCTGCCCATGCCGCTGATGCCGGACGCATCACCGGGCCGGACATCAACAGGCCCGGCGTGGCTTTGCCGCTGGATCGTCAGGGCGGTGGTTCCGTGGTGCGTCAGGCGCAGCCGGGGACCAGCGACGGCACGGGCGGCAATGGGGGTGAGCAATCCCAGGTCCAGATGACCAAGGAGCCG
>DNMS01000132.1:2275-2934 GCA_003488105.1 Rhodospirillaceae bacterium | reverse complement strand
ACCAAGGAGCCGAGCCTGTTCATTCACCCGGTGCGCGGGTTCTCCCTGCCGCTGCCGGCGGGGGTCGCCGTGTCCCACCGGGGCAAGGAATTGCACGTCGCCGTGCGCTCGCCCAAGGGCTATGTCATGAACCTGCAGACCGGTGACAGTAACCCCTTGGTGCCGCTGACAGGCATGCAGGGGCGTTTGGAATCACATTACCTGAACGAACAACGGGGCCCCTGGCTGCGCAAGCTGGCGGACGGCACCACCGTCGTTGCGGGCCTGCCGGCGATCGACGCCATCTATCAGGGCCACCGCACGAAAACGCGGGTCATCATCGCGCGCGGCGGCCGCACGGATTTCGTGTTCACCTTTACGGCGCCCCTCGACCTTTATGACGAACATGTTCAGATTTTCAATTGGGTGCTGATCAACTTCGTGCCGGGCGAGGGCGAACGTCCGGCCCAGGCGCCGGTCGCCGACGCCACGGGCACCAAGACATCGAAGACGCCGGTCAACGTGCCCGTGCGGGCCGGCGATCACGTCGCATCCATGGCCGCCGGCCGTCCCGAACCGGGACCCATGGCAGCACCGCCACCGGACATGAAGCGGTTTGTCGAACCGGGCTACGGCTTCCTGATGGACTATCCCAAGCAATGGACGGTGTCCAAGCCGAC
>DNMS01000132.1:0-2093 GCA_003488105.1 Rhodospirillaceae bacterium | reverse complement strand
GTGCAGAACGTCAATCCGGCGGGCGCGCGGACGGGCGACGAGTCGGCCGTCATGGCGACGGCGGATTTGCTGAAGGCGCTGGAAGCCGGCACCCGCGGAATGACCGTGCTGGGTGAGGGGAAATTGGCTGAATCCCCCGGCTCGCAGTTCATCGCCCGCTATGAATATTCCGGCACGGCCTACCGGAAATGGGCCGTCGTCGTGCCCCGGCCGGAAGGCACCATCGCTCATATCTGGTCGTTCACGGCGCCCGAGGGGTCGTTCGACAGCTTTCGGCCCGTCGCCGAATCCATGCTTCGGTCCTGGACCCTGACGCAGTAGACTGCGGTCTTGCGGCCGCTTCCGGCCGCCCGCAGGGTGACCGGGATGAACGGCATGCGCCAGTTCGCACAGCTCATTGAAAAATGGGCATCTTCCATTCGCCGTACCGCCCGTTTCGCGGCGGTCGTTCTGGCCGCTACCCTCTGCCTTGCCGGTGCCGCCCCGACCGCCCGCGCCGATGGCGCCCTGCCGCCGGTCGACGATCTGGTGAAGGCGTTCGAGACCGTCGCTTTCGGCTCGGAAACCAAGGCGTTGGCCGCGCGCTCGGCCCTGCTGCGCTGGGACACGGACGAAATCGCCGTCAACATGACCCAGTTTATAAGCGAGGGATCGCGCGAGTTGAAACCCGTGCCGGCGCAGGATTTCTGGGCCAAGTTGGCATGGAATCATCTTCGTACCCTCGAAAACCTGACGGGTCTGACCTTCGTCGACTCCATCACCGCCAAGAAACGCCCGCGCCTGACCATCGTGTTCACGCCCCGCGACCTGTTGGTCAAGGTGCCGATACCGGGCGTCAGCGCCAAGCTGCAGCAGGAATTGTCGGCACCGGGCGGTTGCTATTTTCTGTCCTTCGCCGGGGGGCGCATGGGGGGCCTGGACCGGGCCTTCGTCGTCGTCAACACGGACCGCGACGGCTTCCTCATCGACCATTGCCTGCTTGAGGAATTGACCCAGTCCCTGGGTCTGCCGAACGACACTGATTTTCTGCGTCCGTCGATCTTTTCCGACCACGACACGCTGCGCAAACTGAGCCCGAGCGACGAAATCCTGGTCCGCACGCTTTACCACAAGCGCATGTTCGCCGGGATGACGCGCAAGGCGGCCATGACCATGGCCCGCCTGCTGATCGCCCAACAGTTGGCGGCGAAGCGGTAAAAGCGTACCTTTTCAAGGGCTCAGGCCGTTTAGGGGTAGCGGATTGTTAACCCCTGGCGGGTAGGTTGAGGGTACGTTCCGGCCGATCTGCGGCCTGGCCGGGAAAACTGGGGTGACATGATTCCACGGGCACAGACCTTCGGTGCGGTCTTCGGTCCTGCGTCCGCTCGTGGCGCGGGTTGGGAACTTGCGGCCGCGGGCGTGGTCCGCGCGGTGCTTTGGCTCACCCTTCCCATGCTCATACTGCAGGTCTTCGACCGCGTCCTTCCGGGGGCGCGGAGCGATGATTTTATCCTTCTCGCGGCGGCCGTCGCCGCGGCGCTTGCAGTGCGGGCCGCGATTGATCTGGCGGCCGCGTCGCTGGTGGAAACCGCCGCCCAGGCAGAGGCGCGGGCCAGCAGTTGGGCGGCCATTTCCCGTCTGTTTTCGGGGGGGGCTTCCGTCGCGCCGCCGGTCGGCGCGGTTTCGGTGCCGGTATCCCATTTATTGATTCTGGCCGGATTGCCCGTTCTTGCGGTGGCGCTGGCGTATCTCGCGGGTGCGATGGCCTTGCCGGCGATCCTTCTTGCCGTGGCCGCGGCGGGCGCCGGCCATGTGATCCATCGCCGAGAGAATCCTGCACCTTCCGCCGACGGCATTGCTGTCCACATCCTGGACATTCTCTGGACCGTCAAGGCCATGGGGGCGGAAAACCTCGTTCTGCGCCAGGCCGAGGGGGCTGCTCGTGACGCCGCCGCGACAGGACGCAACCAAGTACGCTCACTGTTCGCCGCCGGTCGGACGATGACCCTGTTCGACCGCATCACCCTGGTCCTGGCCATTCTTACGGGAACCGTGCTCTGCCTGAACGGGCTGATCACGGTTGGGCAATTGGCGGCGGGGGGATTGATTTCCTC
>DNMS01000394.1:3923-16919 GCA_003488105.1 Rhodospirillaceae bacterium | reverse complement strand
AGGTGTCGGCGTCGAACTGCCGGCCAAGGGCACTCCGCTCGAGATCGGCAAGGGCCGCATCCTGCGCGAAGGTACGACCATCGCCCTTCTGTCCCTCGGCTCGCGTCTTCAGGAATGCCTGAAGGCGGCCGAAGACCTCGGTGCGCGGGGCCTGTCCGTGACCGTCGCCGACGCGCGGTTCGCCAAGCCGATTGACGAGGACTTGGTGCGTAAGCTGGCCACCGACCACGAAGTCCTGGTCACGGTCGAGGAAGGCTCCATCGGCGGCTTCTCCGCCCAGGTCCTGCAATTCATGGCCAACGACGGACTTTTGGAAAACGGCCTGAAGGTGCGCGCCGTGACCATGCCCGACGCGTTCATCGAACAGGACAAGCCGGAAATCCAGATCGCGCAGGCGGGCCTGGATGCCGCCGCTATCGTCGCCACGGTGATGTCGGCCCTCGGCCGCGCCGACGAGCTCACCGAACCCGCCCGCGCCTAAGCGCGCCGGGCCGGGCGTAACGCAGGCATTCCGGAACCGGAAAATAGAATCTTCTCATCGCCTCACCGCCTCTGTGGTTAATTGTTTTTTGAACCGCAGAGGCGGTGAGACAGTGAGGTTCGGTATTTCTTGAGCAAGTCAGCCAAAATCAGATTGGATCAATTGCTTGTCGACCGCGGCTTGGCCGATAGCCGGACCAAGGCCCAGGCCCTGATCATGGCGGGGCTCGTCTTCGGCACCGACCGCCGCCTGGACAAGCCGGGGGCGCAGATCGCCGAAGACACCGAGATCATGGTCAAGGGCAAGGACCACCCCTGGGTATCGCGGGGCGGGATGAAGCTGGCCAAGGGCTTGGACTTTTTCAGCATCGACCCGACGGGTTTGATCTGCCTCGACCTGGGGGCCTCCACCGGCGGCTTCACGGACGTGCTGCTGACCAACGGCGCGGCCAAGGTTTATGCCATCGATGTGGGGCAGGGGCAGCTGGATTGGAAACTGCGCACGGACGACCGTGTGGTCGTGCTGGAAAAAACCAACGCCCGGCATTTGACGGCGGACCAGGTGCCCGACCCCATTGATCTGATCGTCTGCGACGTCAGCTTCATCGGCCTGGAAAAGGTCCTGCCGCCGACCATGGCCCTGGCCAAGCCGGGGGCCCGTCTGGTCGCCCTCATCAAACCGCAGTTCCAGGCCGGCCCCGGCCAGGTCGGCAAGGGCGGCGTGGTCCGTGACCCGGCGGTCCACCAAGCCGTCTGCGACGAGGTTCAGGCCTTTGTCGCGAACGACTGCGGCTGGACGGTCCTGGGCATCACGCCAAGCCCGATCAAGGGGCCGGAAGGGAATATCGAGTTTCTGATCGGAGCGGTGAAGCCCTAGGCGAGGATCACCCCGTCTCGACCTCATACCCCGCCATGGCCCAGCCCTGGATGCCGCCCGCCAGGTTATAGGCGTCGTCGACCATGTCGTTCTGCAGAAGGTAGCTGCCGACCTGCAGGGAGCGCATGCCCATGGCGCACATGAAGACCAGGCGCTTGCCCTCCAGCCCGGCCAGCATTTCCATATCGAAGCCCGACATGGGGTTGTGCAGGGCGCCGGGCACGCGGGCCTGGGTCAGTTCATCGGCCTCGCGCACGTCAATGATGACGGCGCTGCCGTCGTCCAGCCATTGTTTGACCTGGCGCGCGTCGGTTTCGATCATCTGCTTCATATCGGTTTCCTGCTTTGTTTGTTGGGACGGGGTCGTGCCCGGTCGCGTCCCAGGACCATATGGTGTAATTTTCCCGTCTGCAAAATGGAATACGGGATTGAGCATCTGACCATGGCCATCTTCACCGACAAACGTGACCTCACCCTGACGGCGGCCGGCGCCGATGCCATCCAGGCCTTCGACCATGTCATGGACGGCTATCTGTCCATGGCGCCCGATACGGGCGACCGTCTGAAAGGGGTGTTTGCCGCCGATCCCGACATGGCCATGGCGCATTGCCTGAAGGCCTATTTCATGATGCTCATGGCCATGGGTGGCTTGATGCCGAAGGCGCAGCAGGCCGCCGCCAAGGCGAAGGAATTGGCCGCCCATGCCACGCCGCGGGAACGCATGCACGCCGAGGCCGCGGGCCTGTGGACGGCGCGGGACATGGAGGGCGCGGCCCGGGTCTGGGAAGAGATATTGCTCGACCATCCCCGCGACATCCTGGCGGCGCGTCTGGCCCATTTCGCCAATTTCTATTCGGGCGATTCCCGGCGGCTCCGTGATTCCGTGAACCGGATCATGCCCGCCTGGGACGCGGGCGTGCCGGGGTATTCCTATCTCAAGGGCATGCAGGCCTTTGGTTTCGAGGAATCCGGCGACTACGCCCGGGCCCAGCCGGCGGCGGAGCAGGCCATTGAGCTTGAGCCCATGGACCCCTGGGCGACCCATGCCTACGCCCATGTCATGGAAATGCAGGACCGTCAGGACGACGGCCTCGCCTGGATCGAGAAACTCCGCCCGCACTGGACCCAGGCCAACAATTTCCAGAACCATATCTGGTGGCACGAGGCCCTGATGATGATGGATCAGGGACGGATGGACGATGTCATGGCGCAGTACGACGCCCATGTCGCGGCGCCTGAGTCGGAAGAATATCTCGATCTCTGTAACGCCGCTTCGCTGCTGCAGCGCTTGGAAATCATGGGCTTGGACGTGGGTGGCCGCTGGGCGCCTTTGGCGGCCAAGGCGCAGAACCGGACCGAGGAACACATCCTGACCTTCGTCGATCTGCACTACGCCTTGGCGCTGGCTGCCGCCGGCGACGGCAAGGTTCACGAGATGCGGGAATTCATGGCGGCCTATGAAGGGCCCGAGGACGACAGCAATCTGCCGATCATGAAGGCCCTGGGCGTGCCGATGGTCGACGCGCTGATCGCCTACCGGGAAGGGCGTTATGACGACGCCACGGTCTCCATGATACCCGTCCGCTATGAAATCTGGCAGATGGGCGGCAGCCATGCCCAGCGCGATCTGTTCGATCTGATCCTGATCGACGCGGCGCGCAAGGCGGACAACCGCGCCCTGACCCGGGCACTGCTGGCGGAACGCCGCGCCGCCATGCCGCAGGACGATTGGACGGAAAAGGCGTTTGCGGACGTTCGTGCAGCCTGAATTCGCAACTCTTTAATTTTAGCGAATAACTTATCTTGTTATCCTCGCATTCAAATACGGATCGGGATGGGGGAATCATGTTCAGGCTAGGTTTATTTGCGCTTCTGGCCGTGTCGTGCCTGATTGCGCGTCCCGTCGAACTGCAGGCGCAGCAGGGTGACCAGGCGCAGACCGCGCGGTTCACGGCGTTTCTTGGCTCAAGGCATTACAAACGCCTGTTGCTTCAGGTCATCGCAAAGAAGGATCTGGTTCTCGGTCGTGCCTGCACAACGGGTTCTTTCACGATTGGCATGGAGGCCAGTACCCTCAACACGGCGGTTGAAATGCCCGAAGGCGCAGATTGGCCAGCGAAAGGAACCTGGAGTCAAAAATTCAAGGTCACACGCTGCGATCTCACGACGATTGAAAACGTCATCGTCATTTCTCAGAACGGACAACAGCCGAAGGTAGGGTTGCTCATCCCCGGGGAAACGGTTGCATCGATGGACCTCATGCGTGACGCGATGCAAGGCGTCATCCCGGCCGCCTATGCGGAAGCGGGAAACCGGGGCAAAAAGAACTGCAAGAACATTCGGGTGATGGATTCCACGCTGCGTGACCGGGCCTTGATCGTGGCGGAATTGAAACAAGGCCGACGCGTTACCCAGTGGTTCGAGGATTGGCTCGTCAACGCTTGTGGAGAAGAGTTCACGGTCTACCTGCGGTTTCAATGGGACGACGGCAAGCAGGGGACGGTTTTCAACGTGCGCAACGCGCCATTTCAATGATGATGGGCCTGCCCGGTCGTCTTAGGCCCTCCGGACGGTCATTTAACGGGAAACGCATACAGTGATGATTTGGCTGATCCTCGGGCTCGTGCTGTGGAGTGCCGCCCATCTGTTCAAGCGCGTGGCTCCGCGTCAGCGCGAAGCCTTGGGCAATAAGGGGCGGGCGCTGGTCGCCCTGCTGGTGCTGCTCAGCCTGGGCCTGATGATCGTGGGTTACCGCGCGGCGGAAACGGACTTTCTCTACGCCCTGCCGACGTGGACTTGGCATGCCAACAACGCGCTTATGCTGGCGGCCTTGTTCCTGATGGACATCGGCCGGGTGAAGGGCGTCGTCCGCACCAAGATCCGCCATCCCATGCTTTGGGGCGTGACGCTCTGGGCCGCCGCCCATTTGCTGGTCAACGGCGACACGGCGGCGGTCGTGCTGTTCGGCGGGTTGGGTCTTTGGGCGCTGGTCGAGATGGCGGTCATCAACCGGGCCGAGGGGCCATGGACGCCGCCGGAGCGCGGCAGCTACGCCAAGGACGCCATGATGCTGGCGGCGGCGGCGGTCCTGTTCGCCGTGATCGCCGGTATTCACCATTGGCTCGGCTATTCGGTGGTCGCGGCCCTGAATTGAGCCACCGCCTTGCGGTCAGTCCAGATAAACCGGAGGCGCCTGCATGGCTTCTTCGAAGGTTTCGGGGAGCGCCGCTTTTTCGATATCGTCGGCTTTTTCGTCGTGGGGCGCGCAGACGGGTTCGTCAAACAACGTGCGGTACATGGCGCAGTCCCGGTCGGTGACGCCGGAAATGACATGGTCCGTCGGGCCCTTGCCCGTGGTCGCGTAGGAAATGCCGTCAAAGATCAATGAGACGACGGTCACCGGATTGATCACGGGCGCGCAGCCGGACAGAACCGCCGCGGCAAGTGCGGCGTGGACCATCTGGCGCGCCCAGCGGAAAGGGCGCGCGCGGCGCGGGACTTCGATCTGGTTGTTTAGGCGTTTCTGTTTCATCACGGCCGGACTGGTACCACGTCATTGCTGCAATACAGCAAGCACGATTGGTGCCAACAGCCATGCGTGAGGCGCGTAGGGTCACTCGGCCAGGTCGCGCATCACCGTGATCAGGTCCGCCTTGCCTTCGAAACCGATGCCGGGCAGGTCGGGCATGGTGATATGGCCGTCCTCGACCGTGACCGTGTCCGGGAACCCGCCGTAGGGCTGGAACAGGTCGGGATAGCTTTCGTTGCCGCCCAGGCCCAGGCCCGCGGCGATGTTGAGCGACATCTGATGGCCGCCGTGGGGCACGCAGCGCGATGGTGACCAACCGGCCTTGTCCAACTCATCGAGTGTGCGCAGGTATTCGACCAGACCGTAGGCGAGGGCGCAGTCGAACTGCAGCCAGTCGCGGTCGGGCCGCATGCCGCCATAGCGCAACAGGTTACGGGCGTCCTGATGGGAGAACAGGTTTTCCCCCGTCGCCATGGGGCCGGGATAGAACTCGGCGAGCGCCGCCTGCAGGGCGTAGTCCAAGGGATCGCCCGCTTCCTCGTACCAGAACAGGGGATAGTCGCGCAGCATCTTGGCGTAGGCGACCGCGGTTTCCAGGTCGAAGCGGCCGTTGGCATCGACGGCCAACTGCGCCTCGCCGTCGATCTCGGCCAGCACGGCCTCGATGCGGCGGCGGTCGTCATCGATGGGCGCCCCGCCGATTTTCATTTTGACCACGTTATAGCCCCGGTTCAGATATCCCCGCATTTCGGTGCGCAGGGCCGTGTCGTCCTTGCCAGGATAGTAGTAGCCGCCGGCGGCATAGACGAAGACCCGGGGATCGGCCTCGCGGCCTTTCATCTGGGCCAGCAGGCGGAACAGGGGCAGGCCCGCGATCTTGGCCGTGGCGTCCCACACCGCCATGTCGATGGTGCCGACCGCGACGGAGCGCTCGCCATGCCCGCCCGGCTTTTCGTTCTGCATCATGGCGGCCCAGATCTTGTGCGGGTCCAAATTGCCGCCGTCGTTGTCCAGCAGGCTTTTCGGATCGGCCTCCAGGATGCGGTCACGGAACCGTTCGCGGATCAGCCCGCCCTGGCCGTAGCGGCCGTTGGAATTGAAGCCGTAGCCGACGACCCGCCGTCCGTCGCGCTCCACATCCGTGACCACGGCGACCAGGCTCGTGGTCATCTTGGTGAAGTCGATATAGGCGTTGCGGATGGGCGACGAGATCGGCTTGGTGACCTCGCAGATATCGATGATGCGCATGGAGGTGTTCTCTTCGGCTGTAGCTGTTCGGGGAATGTTGCTAAGAGTGATACATAAAGCCCCGGCCGCGGGGCCAATGCCAAGAGTGAATTGAGTTATGCGCGAACCACATTGCCATGGAAATTGACTGGTTGAAGGATTTCCTGGCGCTTGAGGAGCATGGGACTTTCTCCCGTGCCGCCGATGCCCGCAACGTCTCACAGCCGGCGTTCAGCCGCCGCATCCGCGCGCTCGAGGACTGGATCGGTGCCCCCCTGTTCCGGCGCGGTGCCCAGGGGGCGGGGTTGACCCTGGCGGGGGCGCATTTCAAACCCCTGGCCGGGGATCTGTTGCGCGCTATTGGGCAGGCCCGCCGTGATACCTACGCCGTTGGTGAACGCGATACGGCCTCGCTCTCCATCGCCGCGACCCATGCCCTGTCCTTCACCTTCTTTCCGGGCTGGATTCGCGCCCATGCCGATTTCCAAGGCCTGGGCGCGGTCAACCTGCTGTCCGACAGCATGGACGCCTGCGAGCGGATCATGCTGGCGGGCGAGGTGCATTTCCTGCTCTGCCATTGCCATGACGGCATGCCGAACCGCCTCACTCCCGACCGGTTCGACAGCATGGTCGTCGGCGGCGATACCCTGGTTCCGCTGCGCGCGCCGGAGGGGGCGAAAGGACGCTTGCTCGGCTACGGTCCGGCCTCGGCGCTGGGGCGTATTCTTGATGCGATGGAACCGGTGAAGGCCGCGACGGCTGCCCTGGAAACGGCCTTTACCTCCCACCTGGCGGCGACCCTCCTGACCATGGCCCGGGAAGGGCACGGCGTCGCCTGGCTGCCCCATACCCTGGCGGCGGACGACCTGCATGCCGGGCGGTTGGTCCGCGCCGGGGGTGAGAACTTGGACGTGGCGATGGAGATCAGGCTGTTTCGCGCGCCTGATTGCCGCAACAAGACCGCTGACGATCTATGGGCGCGGCTACAAAAGCAGGAGACTGAGGCGGAGGATTAGGCTTACCCGCATTGTGCGCGATGGCGCAGCAAGTGGTCGGCCAGGACGCAGGCCATCATGGCCTCGCCGATGGGCACGGCGCGGATGCCGACGCAGGGGTCGTGGCGGCCCTTGGTGGAAATTTCCGTATCTTCGCCGGACTTGGTCACAGTCTTGCGCGGCGTCAGGATCGACGACGTCGGCTTGACGGCGAAGCGGCAGACCACGTCCTGGCCCGACGAAATGCCGCCCAGAATGCCGCCCGCGTTATTGGACAGGAATTCGACGTCGTTGCCATGGGCGCGGATTTCATCGGCGTTCTGCTCGCCGGTGATGCGCGCGGCCTCGAACCCGTTGCCGATTTCCACGCCCTTGACGGCGTTGATGCTCATCATGGCCGAGGCCAGATCCTGATCCAACTTGCCGTAGATGGGCGCCCCCAGCCCGGCCGGCACGCCCGAGGCCACGACCTCGATCACGCCGCCGACGGACGACCCGGCTTTACGGATGCCTTCCAGATAGGTCGCGAATTCCTCGGCCGCCTGGGCATCGGGGCAGAAGAACGGGTTGTTGTTCACTTCGGCCCAGTCCAGACGCGCGCGGTCGATCTCTTTCTCGCCCATGACGACCAGGCCGGCCTTGATGACGATCCCGGGGCCGAGAATCTTGCGCGCGACGGCGCCGGCGGCGACCCGCATGGCGGTCTCCCGCGCGGACGAGCGCCCGCCGCCCCGGTAATCGCGGATGCCGTACTTTTTCCAATAGGTGTAGTCGGCATGGCCCGGGCGGAACTTCTCGGAAATTTCCGAATAATCCTTGGACCGCTGGTCCATGTTCTCGATCAACAGGCCGATGGGCGTGCCCGTGGTCACGCCGTCGAACACGCCGGACAGGATTTTCACCTGATCGGGTTCCTGGCGCTGGGTGGTGTATTTGGATTGCCCCGGGCGGCGCTTGTCGAGATGGACCTGGATGTCGGCCTCGGTCAGGCTCAGCCCCGGCGGGCAGCCGTCGACCACGCAGCCGAGGGCTGGCCCGTGGCTTTCGCCGAAGGTCGTGAAACGGAACAGATGGCCGAAAGAATTGTGGGACATGGGGCCCCTTTTAGCACAAGCGCCTGATCAGACGACCGAAATATCCGGCGCGTCGACGGCCTTCATGCCGACGATGTTGTAGCCGCAGTCGACGTGATGGGTTTCCCCCGTGACCCCCGACGCCATGTCGGAAATCAGGTAAAGCCCGGCACCGCCGACGTCTTCCAGGGTCACGTTGCGGCGCAGCGGCGAATTGTATTCGTTCCACTTCAGGATATAGCGGAAATCGCCGATGCCCGAGGCGGCCAGGGTCTTCATCGGCCCGGCGGACAGGGAGTTCACGCGAATGCCTTCCTTGCCCAGATCCTCGGCCAGATAGCGCACGCTGGCTTCCAGCGCCGCCTTGGCAACGCCCATGACGTTGTAATGCGGCATCACGCGCTCGGCCCCGAAATAGGTGAGGGTGATCATCGAGCCGCCGTCGGTCATCAGCTTGCGTGCGCGCTGCGCCACGGCCGTGAACGAATAGCAGGAGATGTTCATGGTCTTCAGGAAGTTATCCAGGGTGGTGTCGATATACCCGCCCTTGAGTTCTTCCTTGTCCGAATAGGCGATGGCATGGATGACGAAATCCAGCTTGCCCCATTTCTCGGCGATGGCGTCGAACACGGCATCGACGGAGGCCATGTCGGTCACGTCGCAGGGCAGGACAAGGTCCGAGCCGACGCTGTCGGCGAGCGGCGCCACGCGCTTCAGAAGGGCGTCGCCCTGATAGGTGAAGGCCAATTCGGCGCCCTGGTCGTGGGCGGCCTTGGCAATGCCCCAGGCGATGGAACGGTCGTTGGCCACGCCCATGACCAGGCCCTTCTTACCGGACATCAACGGCGATGCAGAAGCCATCTGTCTCCTCGAGTTTTTTGTTAGGAACCGGTTCGTCACCAGCGGGTTGGCTTAGTGCGTCCGGGCGAATACTTGCAGTTTGCCCGAACTCCCATGCCATATAGTATGGGGCGGGGGACGTCAACGGGAGGTTCCCTTAGGAGGCGTCAAAGCCATGGATAACCGCGGTTTCGTGCGGCTTGCAAAGGCCCAATGGCGCATCTGGCGCAGCGTGCTGGTCATCGCCTTTCGGCGCTTCCAGGCCGACCAATGCCTGCGCATGGCGGCATCGCTCAGCTATACCTCGTTGCTGGCGGCCGTGCCGCTGACCGCCATCGCCTTCGCCATGCTGGCGGCCTTCCCGGTGTTTGAGGGCGTGCGCGAAAGCTTCCAGGACGTGCTGTTCGCCAATTTCCTGCCCGATGCGGCGGAATCCATGCGCGAACATTTCGACAAGTTCGTGCGCAACACGGCGACCTTGTCGGCGGTCGGGATCGTCGCCCTGGCCCTGACCGCGATCCTGCTGCTGGGCACCATCGAATCGGCGCTTAACACGATCTTTCGGGTCACCCGGCCGCGGCGGCTGGGCCCGCGTCTGCTTGTATTCTGGGCGATCATCACCCTGGGGCCGCTATTGCTGGGCGCCAGTTTCTCGCTGTCCGCTTATTTCTTCGCGGCGACGCAATGGATCGGGGTCGATCCCGCGGTGGGCACCCTGGGCGAGGCGGCAAAGATTCTGCCCACGGCCATCATGATGCTGCTGCTGACCATGTTCTACGTGACCATCCCGAACCGCCCCGTGGCCTTCATGGGGGCGATCACGGGGGCGATCGTCGCTGGGCTTCTGATCGCGCTATTGCGCAAGGGGTTCGGTTTCTACGTCACCAATTTCCCGACGTATCAGAATATCTACGGGGCGCTTTCGGCGGTGCCAATCTTCCTGATCTGGATGTATCTGTCCTGGGCCGTGGTGCTGCTGGGCGCGACATTGACCGCGACCATTTCCGAATGGCGGGAGGCCGGGGGGCGGCCGGTCCATCACGGCAAGTCCCCGGCGTCACGCCTGACCACGGCCATGGCGGTGCTGGCCTGTCTGTTCGCGAAAAATCGTGACGGTGGCGGGGCCAGCCGCCGGGAATTGATCCGCGCCGCCAGGGTGTCCCTGGCGGTGTTGGAGCCGCTGCTGGAAGACCTGCGCGGGCGGGGTTATGTGGAGCGCACGTCCCGCAATGCCTGGGTTCTGTCCCGCGACCTCCATGTGGCGACGCTCCACGAGCTATATCGGGATTTGGGACTGGGCATAAATGACGATGACGAAAGCCTGGGCGTGAGCGGCTGGCAGGGCATCTTGGCCCAGCAGCTTGACGGCCTGCGCCGCCGCAACATCGAAGCCATGAGGCTGCCCTTGGCCGAAATCCTGGCAACGGAGGATGATGGCGACGATAAGGGGGCCGCGTCCCTGAAAAGCGTTTCCCAGGGCTAGGACGCGCGGGCGCCGGTTTTCTTCGCCCATTTCTCGACGAAGGCGCGCAGTTCCGGATCGGGTTTTTTGGGCAGCATTACCTTCAACGTCACGAATTGGTCGCCGGGATCGCCGCCGTCGTCATCCTTAAGGCCCTTGCCCTTGAGGCGCAGAACCGTGCCCGTGTTGGCGTTTTCCGGCACGGTGACGCTGACTTCGCCGTCCAGGGTCGGGGCCTTGATCTTGCCGCCCAGGACCGCGTCCGCCAGATCAACGGGCACCTCGACATGGACGTCGCGGCCGTCGATGCGAAACCGTCCATCTGCTTCGACCTTGACGATGACCAGCGCGTCGCCGGGCTTGCCGCCGCCCAGGCCGGGCATGCCCTGTTCCTTCAGGCGCAGAACCTGCCCGTCGCGGGTGTCCTTGGGAATGGCGACCTTGAGGCGCTTGCCGTTAGTCATACTGATGAATTTGGTGCCGCCCTGCATGGCTTCGGCAGCGCTCAAGGTGAGGGAATAATTGACGTTGGCGCCATCGACCGTGACGGTTTTTTCCTGGCGTTTCTTTTGGCGGAAGGTTTCGAACGGATCCTTCTTCCACCGCCGGGTCTTGGCCCGGCCCTTAGCGTCGTAACCCGCCGTCCCTTGGCCGGTCAGGGGCTGGCCGGTCGCGTCGATTTCACCGTCGTCATAGCGTTTGCGCCGGTCGGCGTTGGACAGCACCTCGTAGGCGGCGGTCAGTTCCTTGAAATCGTCCTCGGCCCAGGGGTTGCCGGGATCCAAATCCGGATGGCGCTCACGCGCCGCCTTGCGGTAGGCGGATTTGATTTGGTCCGGCGTGGCATTCTTGGCCACACCCAAAATCTTATAGGCATCCTTCATGCCGCCCCCAGCCCCCGCTGCGTGACTTCACAGACGCGGAGATCAGTTGACGACGCGCCACGTTCCGTCGGGCTGCCGGCAGGCCGTGCCGGTCGCCTTTTCAGTCTTGCCGTCGACGACGATGGAGGTTTCGTATTCGCGGCAGTTGTGGCCCTCGGCGGTCTGATAGGTCTTGGTCGGGGTGAAGGTGCCGGCCACCTTGGAATCCGGGTTGTTCCAGGACGCGGTCTGGTTGGTTTTGTTGTATTCCAGGGCGTCTTGCGCCGTGCGCTGGGCATAGGCCTTATCGGCCTTGTCGAGGGACTTTCCGGTCTCGCCGCCAAACCAGGCACCGGCAAGCGCACCCACGGCAACCGCCGCCAATTGGCCCTTGCCGCCGCCGAACTGCGAGCCGGCCAAGGCACCCAGGCCGGCGCCCAGAAGGGTGCCGACGGTCTGCTTGTCGCCTGCCTTGTCGGTTCCGCAAGCGGTCAGCACCAAGGCCAAAACCGCAACCCCGGTGAATTTCACGATGTTCATTCCGATGACCTCTTCGAATGTGCGCCCGTCTGGTTTCCTGCGGCCGCAGTGTTACGGCGGCGGGAACTGCATTTTACATGCAATAGCCCTTAAAATCACATATCCGCCATCATGGACATTAACATGTCAAAGGATTATGGCAGACCTTTGACCATATTCGCCGACCGGAAACGAGACTCATGGACCCGCAGCCCCAGGATGACGCCCCGCCCCGCAAGCCCGCCACGGATGACCCTATCGAAAAGTTCCGAGGTTGGCTGAGCGAGGCCGAGGGCAAGGAAATCAGCAACCCGAACGCCATGGCGCTGGCCACGGCGACGGCGTCGGGACGACCCAGCGTGCGCATGGTTCTGTTGAAGGACGTCGATGACCAGGGCTTCGTGTTCTACACCAACCTGGAAAGCCGCAAAGGTGGGGAATTGGCGGAGAACCCCTTTGCTTCGCTGTGCTTTTACTGGAAGACCCTGGAACGTCAGGTCCGTGTTGAAGGGGCGATCCGGCCGGTCAGCCCGGCCGAGGCTGATGCCTATTACGAAAGCCGTCATCGCTCGTCGCGCATCGGCGCCTGGGCATCGCGTCAGTCGCGGCCCATGAAGACCCGGTTCGACCTGGAAAAGCGGGTTGCCGAGTTCACGGCCAAGTTCCATGTCGGCGCCATTCCCAGGCCGGATTTCTGGTCGGGCTTCCGCGTTGTTCCCGAACGCATCGAATTCTGGACGGAAGGTGCCTTCCGCCTGCATGAACGCATTGTCTATCACCGCCTCGGCACGGGCTGGGAGACGGAGCGCCTGTTCCCGTGAGTGACGCGACCGAGCCCCCGATCAGTGAACAGGCGACCGCCACCCAGGCGGCGACCGTGGCGGCGAATGGCGGCCTCGACAGCCGGGCGGCGAGACTCATGCGGGCCGCAACCTACGCTTCCGTTGGGGCTGCCCTGGTCCTGATTAGCGTCAAATTCGCTGCCTGGACGCTGACCGAGTCGGTCAGTCTGTTGTCGACACTGATCGATTCCATGCTTGATGCCTTGGCCTCGATCATCAACCTGATCGCGGTTCACCATGCGTTACAGCCGGCCGACCGCGAACACCGTTTCGGCCACGGCAAGGCCGA
>DNMS01000394.1:3159-3738 GCA_003488105.1 Rhodospirillaceae bacterium | reverse complement strand
GGCAAGGCCGAGCCGCTTGCCGGCCTGGCCCAGGCCGCGTTCATCTGCGGGTCGGGAGCGTTCCTTTTGCTTCAGGCGGGGGAACGTCTGATCCACCCCAAGGCCATCACCAATACGGATGTCGGCTATGCGGTGATGGTGTTCTCCATCGTCGTCACGGTCGCCTTGGTGCTGTTCCAGCGTTATGTGGTGCGGCGCTCGGGGTCGGTGGCGATCAGCGCCGACAGCCTGCATTACCAGACCGACGTGATGATCAACATCAGCGTCATTGCCTCGCTCTATATCGCATCGGAATTCGGCATCATCATTGCCGACCCCTTGTTCGCCGTGGCCATCGCCGGATACATCGTCATCGGCGCCTTGAAGATCGGCAAGCAGGCCCTTGATATTTTGATGGACAAGGAACTGGCCGATGAGGAGCGCGCCCGCATCCGCGAGATCGTGACCCGCCACGCCGATGTGCACGGCATGCACGACCTGCGCACACGGTCGTCGGGCGCCCAAGTATTCATTCAGATGCATGTGGAAATGGCGCCGGACATGACCTTGCTGGAGGCCCATGACGTGACCGATGCGGTT
>DNMS01000394.1:1823-2949 GCA_003488105.1 Rhodospirillaceae bacterium | reverse complement strand
CATGACGTGACCGATGCGGTGACGGCGGATCTGCTCGCGGTTTACCCCAACGCCGAAATCATTATTCATGAAGACCCGGAAGGCCTGGAGGAGGACCGGGCGGTCTTCAAATGAGCGCACCCGACGACAGCCAGCGGATGGTGATCGACTTCCTCGCCGATCCGGCGGCTTTCGGTCTGCCGCCGGGGACGGAGGTCGCGCGTCAGGAAACCCATGTGTCCCACATCTTTCTGGCCGGCGACCGGGCCTACAAGCTGAAGAAGCAGGTCCGCTTTCCCTATCTTGATTTCTCAACCCTTGAGGCGCGCCGCCGCGCTTGCGAAGTCGAGGTGACCATCAACCGGCGTACGGCACCCACGATCTACCTGGGCACAGTGGCGGTCACGGATGAAGGGGGCGGGCGTCTGGCCCTCGGCGGCGCGGGCGCTCCCGTCGACTGGCTGGTCGAGATGCGGCGGTTTCCCGACGGCGCCCTGTTCACCCACCTGGCCGACGCAGGGGCGCTCAACCGCCGCCTGATGGAAAGCCTGGCCGACGGTATTCAGGCCTTTCATGCCGCGGCGGAGATCGACCGGGAACATGGCGGGGCGTCCGGCATCCGCGCGATCATCGACAACAATGACGCCAGTTTCCGCGGCGCCCAGGGCGGCTTGTTCAATGCGGACGACATCGATGTCCTGACCGCCGGGTCCCGGCAATTACAGAACAGCTTGGCGGGCCTGCTGGACGCGCGGCGGGACGGCGGGCGGGTGCGCCATTGTCATGGCGACCTGCACCTGGCGAACATCTGCCTGTTCGAAGACGCGCCGACCCTGTTCGACGCCATCGAATTCAACGACGCCTTCGCGCGGATCGACGTTCTCTACGATCTCGCCTTTCTGCTCATGGACCTGGACCTGCGGGGGCACCGGCGTCTGGCGTCCTTCGTGCTCAACCGTTACCTCGATCGCGTTCCCTTGGACGGCGGCGATCTCGACGGTCTGGCCTTGATGCCGTTGTTCCTGTCCATGCGCGCCGCCGTGCGTGCCCATGTCGGGGCGTCCCAGGCGGCGGCTTTGGCGGATGCGGCCGAAAGCCGCCGCCGCGCCGGGCGTGCACGGGAATACTTTTTCCGGGCCCTGCAATA
>DNMS01000394.1:0-1649 GCA_003488105.1 Rhodospirillaceae bacterium | reverse complement strand
GCGCCGGGCGCGCCCGGGAATACTTCTTTCGGGCATTGGAATACCTGGCCCCACCGCCGCCGGTGCTGATCGCCGTCGGCGGCCTGTCCGGCAGCGGAAAAAGCCGCCTGGCGCGGGAAATCGCACCCCATCTGGGGGCCGCACCCGGGGCCCGCGTGGTGCGCACGGACGCGCAGCGCAAACGCCTTGCAGGGATCGACCTGTTCGACCGACTGCCGCCGGAAAGCTATACGCCCGAAGCTTCGCGCCGTACCTATGACGCCTGTTTCGATGAGGCCGCCCGGGCCCTTGCCGCCGGCCAGTCCGTGGTGTTCGATGCGGTGTCGCTGAAGCCCCAGGAAAGGGACGGGATCGAGGCCTTGGCCGGGCGGCACAAGGCGCCGTTCCTCGGTCTATGGGCGGATGCTCCGCTGGCCGTGCGGCTGGAGCGGGTCGGCAGCCGCCGCGACAACGTGTCCGACGCGAGGGCTGAGGTCGCCCGCCGCCAGGAAGAGACGGACCTGGGCGACATGACCTGGACCGTCATCGACAGTTCAGGGACGCGTAAAAACACGGTCGCGGGGGCGCTGGCGAAGATCCGCGAT
The DNA here is from genome assembly GCA_003488105.1 of Rhodospirillaceae bacterium. The sequence goes on along the minus strand of DNMS01000394.1, from coordinate 1,065 downwards.
CGGGGACTGGCCTGACGGTTGGCTGCCCGCGAGGGGTCGTGGCGACCCGCCTGTCATGTTAGGTTGATGGGCGAAGATAACGATTCCGGGCAGGCCCCATGTCCCAGGTGCACCGCCGTATCCTGACCGCCGCGTTGGGCCGGCTGGAAAAAGAACAGGCCGTTTATTTCGCGGATATCGCGGAAAAGCTGGGTGAAGACCTGCGCACGGAACGTATGCCCAACCTGGTTTATCTGGTGCTGGCCGATACGGTGCCGTTCATGCCGACCTATCTGGCCAAAAAGGAATTCATCAACCGGCTGTTACGCTTCGTCGACCGCAACCACCGGCGTCTGGCGCGCATCATCTATGATCCGTCGTTCTTGAAGGACAAAACCCTTTTGACTCCGGTCACCGGTGATTTCGTGGCTGAGGTCGTGGCCGCGACCTTGATGCATCACGAAGAGGGTGAAATCGATGCCGGTGAGCAGATCGTCCACCGCCTGGTCTTCGACGAAAGTGGTGGAACCCTGAATTTCCCCTACGCCGAAGATGAGGATGAGGACGACTAGAACAGCTCTCCCTGCGCCCGCCGGGGTGCCTCTTCTTCTTCGAACACGAGCGTCCCGTCGAAAGCGTGCAGGGCCGCGCGGGCATTGGCGAAGGATTGCGCGCCGTCCATCCAGGCGGCGGCGCCCCGGGTATCCAAGATCACCGGCATGCGGTCATGAATATGTGCGATGGCCGGGGCCGGGGCACAGGTCACGATGGTAAAGGCGTCGCCGTCGGTCAGGCCGGCAAAGGCGGCGGGTCTTGCGTCCGCCGGGGCGATGCGGTTCTTGCGCTTGCTGCCGTCGTCGGCCTTGCGCCATTCCAGATAGGCGGTCATCGGCACCAGGCAGCGTTGCTCCAGAAGCGGGCGGAAGGTCGGTTTTTCCGCGAGCGTTTCCGCCCGGGCGTTGATCAGCGGCTTTTTGTCCCAGGTGACGGTAAGGCCCCAGCGCATCAGGCGCGGCCCGGTTCCGTCGATGATCAAGGCCTGGTCCGTCGGCCGCATGTCGTCCGTGTTGGGCACGGGCGGCGGGG
>DNMS01000017.1:2503-2927 GCA_003488105.1 Rhodospirillaceae bacterium | reverse complement strand
CGAAAAAGGTCGCGAGCCCGCAGCGCGACTGGCGCAGCGCCCAATCCAACAGCGGATCGTGGGACCCCAGGAACACCCCCGGCCGCACCTTGGCCGGTTGCGGGGCGGCCCCCGCCGCGGCCATGCCCCCACCGTCGCCGGCCATACCCCGGGCGACCCAGGCTTCGATCTCGGCGCGGGGAAACAACAGCTTGCCCATGGCGCGGGAACAGGGAATGCGCCCCGTGGCGGCCAGATCATAGACCTTGCGCTGCTTGATGCGCAGAAAGTCCGCCAGTTCCTTGGTGGTCATGTATTCGGTCATGGGGCCGCAGTTTTGCGGAAAGGCCCGTTATTTACAAGATGTCATAACGGCTTTGCACGGTCTGCCTAGGTGCATGTCCCGTTATGCTGCGGGAAAGGCATGCCCCGTGGCGCCCAGGGT
>DNMS01000017.1:1564-2380 GCA_003488105.1 Rhodospirillaceae bacterium | reverse complement strand
ATGCCCCGTGGCGCCCAGGGTCGCGACCCGCCGCCGGTGGAAGTCGTCCGCGAAGGCGGCCAGGAACGGGTCGCTGAACGCCGGGCCGACGAAGGTCATGCCCATGGGCAGGCCCGACGGCAGGAAGCCGTTGGGCACGGCGATGGCGGCGAGGTCGGCCATGGAGGCGAAATTCAGGTAATAGCCGTTGCTGGCGTTGGTCGGGATCGGGTCGGCCAGGACCTGGGCGACCGTGTAGACGGTGCCGACCGTGGGCACGGCGATCAGGTCGGCGTCGTCGAAGGTGCGGCGGATTTCGCGGGCGTTGCGGTGCAGGCGGTACATGGCCTGGAACGCCTCGGCCGCCGTATAGCCACCGGCGGCGGTGATGACCTGGCGGACGATGGGGTCGGCGGCGTCCGGGTTGGCGCGGATGAAGTCGCCGACCATGGCGTCGCGCTCGGCGATCCAGGGGCCTTCGAACATCATGCGGCTGGTTTCGAAGAACACGTCGAAATCGATCTCGGCCAGGGTGTGGCCCATGGCGGTGAGTTCGGCCAATCCCTGGTCGAACAGGGCCTCGGCCTCGGCATTGCCGAAGAAGGTGCGGCTGGTCTTGCCCGGCACCGCGATGCGGAGCGGCGCACCCGTATCCTGCACGGGGGGCTGGGCCGGGGCCGCGCGGCCGTAGGCGTCGTCCGGATCGACGGCCTGGCAGGTTTCCAGCACGCGGCGCGCGTCGGCCGTCGTCAGGGCATAGACCGAGACCGTATCGAAGGACGGGCTGGCGTTGACCATGGCGGTGCGCGGGAACAGGCCCAACGTCGGCTTGAGGCA
>DNMS01000017.1:0-1432 GCA_003488105.1 Rhodospirillaceae bacterium | reverse complement strand
TACAACGTCGGCTTGAGGCCGACCACGTTGTTGTAGCTGGCGGGCACGCGGCCCGAGCCGCCGGTGTCCGAGCCGAAGGCGAAGCCGCACAGTCCCGACGATACGGAGACGGCGGCGCCGGAGCTTGATCCGCCCGGGATGTAGCCAGCGTCGAAGGGGTTGCGGGCGACGCCATAGGGCGTGCGCACGCCGACCACGCCGGTCGCGAACTGATCCATGTTGGTCTTGCCGATGAGGACGGCGCCCGCGTCCAGGGCGCGCTGCACGGCCAGGTTGGTGCGCGCCGCCGTATAGGCATAGGCGGGACAGGCCGAGGTCGTCGGCAGGCCGGCGATGTCGATGCAGTCCTTGACGCTGAACGGAATGCCGTAAAGGGGCAGGGCGGCCCGGTCGGCTGGCGGCAGGGCGGCCAGGGCCTGGGCGCGGGCCAGGACGGTGTCGCGGGGGACCTTGTGGATCCACACGCCGTCGTCGCCGCGGGCGGCGATCGTGTCGAGGACATGGGCCGCGACGTCCACGGGCGTGACGTCGCCCGCGGCATAGGCCGCCCGAAGGGCCGTGAACTCAAGATTGATGGTCGGCGGGGTCATGACGGTCTCAATTCTGGGCGGCCTCGAATATGGGCGGTGCGTCGTGCCGGCGGCGGCGGAAGGCCCCGGCGTCTGACCCGACTCATGGCCGATCCGCGCCCGGGGCGGCGAGCAAATATTTGCGGTGGCGAGAAGGAGAGGGAGGCCGGCGTCAGTCGCAGAGGGCGCGCAGGCCCTGAACATCGAGGATGCGGATGGCGTCGCCGCGGCGGTCGATCAGGCGCTGTTTCTCGAACTTGTCGAGGGAGGTCGAGATCGACTGGCGGGTCGAGCCGATCAGGTTGGCCAGTTCCTCCTGCGTGAAATGCTGGTGCAGGCGGGCGCTGTTGCCGCCGTCCGCCGCCGGGGCGGCCAGGGTCAGCAGCAGATGGCCGAGGCGGCTGGTTTTCGACTGCGTGCCCATGATCTGCAACAGGGCCGTGTAGCACATGCTTTTGTAGGTCAGGCCCTCGATCAGGGCGATCGCCAGATTGGGGGTTTCGCGGATCAGGCCGCGCAGCACCGTGCCCGGCAGCCACAGGCCGGCCGAGGGCTCGACCGCGACCGACGACCACATGTGTTCGCCGCCGCCGAGAATCTGGGGCGCGCCGACGAAATGCCCTTTGGGCCAATAGGCCAGGGTGATCTCGCGGCCGCTGGGCGAGGTGTAGAAGGAGCGCACCCGGCCGGCGCGGATGAAGTGGATGCCGTCGTGGGCATCGCCCTGCTGAAAGAAATAATCCCCCGCCCTGTAGGCCGTCTCGCGGCCGGCGCCGACCAGGCGGCCGAGTTCCGCCGGCGACAGCAGTTCGAGTATGTTCGGCCCGCTGTCGACCGGCAGGCCGTCCTCGGTCAGGCGCAGG
>DNMS01000002.1 GCA_003488105.1 Rhodospirillaceae bacterium | reverse complement strand
GCTGAGAACTTCCGAGCCGTCCGTGTCGGTCAAGGCCGCGGCAATGTCGAGCGCCACGGGCTGGCCCGCCTGGCCGGTCACGTCCTGGACCGTCAGAACCGGCTGATCGGCGGTGGCTTCGATCTCGAAGGTAACGGTGGCGGTCGACTGTGCGCCCGCGCCGTCAACCACGGTATAGGTGAAACTGGCCGGGCCAGAATAATTCGCATCCGGCGTGAACACCACGTCGCCGTTGGCGTTCAGCGCAACCGTGCCGCCCTGAGGGGTGCCGACGGCGCTGATGGTCAGCGTGTCATTGGCATCCGCGTCCGTATCATTGGCCAAAAGATCGCCCGCCGGAATGACCAGGACCGTGTCTTCGACCCCGCCCACGATCACGTCGGCGGCGGCCACGGGGCCGTCATTGGTGCCGGTGATGGTGAGGGTAACCAGACCTTCGTCCGAATCACCGTCCGCGTCGGTGACGCGGTAGGTGAAGGTCTGTGTCGCCGTTTCACCGGCGCCCAGGTGGTTGAACGCCTGACCCGGATCATAGGTGAATGTGCCGTCGGCGTTGAAGGTCAGGTCGCCCTGGGCCGGGCCGCTGACCAGCGTGGCCGAGGCGGGCAGATCCGGCACCAGATCGTTCGCCAGGACCGAACCGGACACCGCGGCATCCTCACCAACCGTCACGAAAGCGTCGTCGTTCGCGATCACGCCCTGGTCCGTGGGGTCGATTTCGACCCCGTCGACAACGATCTTCAGGTTCTCGAATTCCTTGGCCTTCAGGCCAAAGGCCGAGAACGTGAACCACTTGCCGTCAGCTTCGCCCCGGCGGCCCGTGTGATCGTCGATGAATTCCAGATAATCGCGAACGTCCTGCTGCACGTCGGCGCGCAGCCATTCCGCCTGGGTCAGGTCCAGGCGCAGGGTGTCCACGCCCTTGCCGCCTTCATAAGTGTCGCGGCTGCCGCCATTGTCGCCCATCACGTAGACCGCGGTGTCGTCGCCCTTGCCGCCCTTCACATGGTCGCTGCCGGCGCCGCCCGACAGGATGTCGTCGCCATGGTCGCCATCAACGTAATCCCGTCCGTCGCCGCCGTTGACCACGTCGTTGCCATGGCCGCCGTGCAGATGATCGTCGCCGCTGCCGCCGTTGACCACGTCATTGCCGCTGCCGGCATGAACCAGATCGCGGCCGTCGCCGCCGTCGATGTCGTCGTCGCCGCTGCCGCCGTCGATATGGTCGTTGCCGGTGCCGCCGGACAGCACGTCATTGCCGCTGCCACCGTCGACATGATCGTTACCGGCGCCGCCGGAGACGATGTCGTCGCCGCGATCGCCGTGAACGTGATCGTTGCCGGACCCGCCCTCGATCACGTCGTTGCCGTTGCCGCCATAGATTCTGTCGTCGCCGCCGGCGCCGTCGAGCGTATCGTCCCCGTCGCGGCCATAAATCTTGTCGCGGCCGTTGCCGCCCGTGATGACGTCATCGCCACGGCCTCCGTGATTGGTGGCCGGCGGAGAGAATCTCGCCAAAAAGGCTGCGATAAATTTCATAAGAAACATGAGGATGCTCGATTTCGGTCTTCATGCAGGGATACGCCCGGCGCACATGCGCCGCCGCGGTGATTTTCAATTTTCCCTCAAGGCACCCTTGTTAGGTGCTCAACATGATTTGCGGCGGATGCTAACAGCCCATGCTGACAACAAGTTGACCGATGCGAAAACAGCCGGTGAACGGCAAAAGGCCCCCAGGTGGGGAACCCGGGGGCCTTAAGCGGAGTGACCTCAATCGGTCAGTGGGGTGAGGCCCGGCGGCTGGGGGGAAGGTTGGGGAGTTGGGGAGTGGCCGCCGGGCCTCTTCTGCGGGGTATTAGGGCAAACGTAATGGGAAAGGCTCAGCCAAAAGCGGCAGAGGCAATGACGGCGGTCGCTACCGCGAAGCCGAGGATTATGCCGGTCACGGTGAGTGATGTCGCTTTTGCTGAAGCGTGAATGCGCTGCATCGTCGCACCTCCAATTCTTGAGGTTTGCAGGCATGGCAGCTTCTCCTGCCATAGCCTCCTGCACTTAAAGTCAAGTCGTCCCAAGGCCAACATTAGGGAGGAGTCATTAACGATTTCTGAATCAAACTTAATTTTCTTTAAGCCTAAAAACGCCTAGTCTGGCGTCCAACGAGACACAAAAACGTTTTAAGAAACGAAATCGAAGGGAGTTCAGAAATGCAGACCCGCGCCGCCGTTGCCCTTGAGGCCGGCTCCCCCCTGTCCATCGAAACCGTCGAATTGGACGGCCCCAAGGAGGGCGAGTGCCTAGTCGAAATCAAGGCCACGGGCATCTGCCACACGGACGAATTCACCCTGTCGGGCGCCGATCCGGAAGGTATTTTTCCGGCCATCCTGGGCCATGAAGGTGCCGGCGTGGTGGTCGAGGTCGGCCCCGGCGTGACGTCCCTGAAAAAGGGCGACCATGTCATCCCCCTGTACACGCCGGAATGCCGGCAGTGCGAATACTGCCTGAACCCCAAGACCAACCTGTGCCAGGCGATCCGCTCAACCCAGGGTCAAGGCCTGATGCCCGACGGCACCTCGCGGTTCAAGCTGAACGGCGAGGACGTGTTCCACTACATGGGCACCTCGACCTTTTCCAACTTCACCGTGGTGCCGGAAATCGCGCTCGCCAAGATTCGCGAAGACGCCCCCTTCGATAAGGTCTGCTACATCGGCTGTGGCGTGACCAC
>DNMS01000120.1:1904-4774 GCA_003488105.1 Rhodospirillaceae bacterium | reverse complement strand
GGTTATTTCCGGTCGATCGAGTCGGGCACGGTGCGGGGCGGCATCCGCGGCCATGAATACGACGACGAACGCCTGGCCCTCGAAACCCGTCAGGCCGCAGACCTGGGCATGCCCGCCCCGGCCAAGGAACGCTTCGTTCCCGAACGGCTGGCGTCCTAGGGCGTGACGGCGCCGACCTGACGGCGGGCCTTGCCGCGCCGTTCGCCGCCGACTTCGCGGAAGGTATCCGCCCGGGCCTTCGACCAGCGCACCATCTGTTCCGGGTCGCAGGTCCCGTCGAGCAACCCGCCCACGGGCCATTCCGGATAGGCGACGTCACCGGCGACCGTCTCGCCGCTGTTCTGGCGCACGTTGAAATGCTTGGGATGTAATTGGCCCGGGCTGTCGAGCCCCGCCGCCCCCACCATGTCGGCCACGGCGCGCAGCGTGTTGGCGTGGAAGCGGGCGACGCGCTGGGATTTATCATCGACGTCGAGTGCGCGCTGGCGCAGGGGGTCCTGCGTCGCCACGCCGGTCGGGCAGGCGTTGGTGTGGCAGGCCTGGGCCTGGATGCAGCCGATGGAAAACATGAAGCCCCTGGCCGAATTACACCAGTCGGCCCCCAGGGCCAGGGCGCGGGAGATGTCGAAGGCCGTGACCAGCTTGCTCGCCGCCCCGATGCGCACCCGGTCACGGATGCCGGCCCCGCGCAGGGTGTTGTGCACGAAGGTCAGCCCTTCGATCATCGGCGTGCCGATGTGGTTGGTGAATTCAAGCGGCGCCGCCCCGGTGCCGCCCTCGGTCCCGTCGACGACGATGAAGTCGGGCACGATGTCCGTTTCCAGCATGGCCTTGACCATGCACATGAACTCGCGCCGATGGCCGATGCACAGCTTGAACCCGACCGGCTTGCCGCCCGACAGCTCGCGCAGGGTGCCGAGGAATTCCATGAACTCGATGGGCGTGGTGAAGGCCGAATGGCCGGCCGGCGACACGCAGTCCTGGCCCATGGGCACGCCGCGCGCTTCCGAGATTTCCGGCGTCACCTTGGCCGCCGGCAGAAGGCCGCCGTGGCCTGGCTTGGCCCCTTGGGACAGCTTGACCTCGATCATCTTGATCTGCTCCGACGCGGCCTGTTCCTTGAACCGTTCCGGGCTGAACGTGCCGTCGTCGGCGCGGCAGCCGAAATAGCCGGAGCCGATTTCGTAGATCAGATCGCCGCCGCCTTCGCGGTGATAGCGTGAAATCCCGCCCTCGCCCGTGTCATGGGCGAAGCCGCCCAGACGCGCGCCCGTGTTGAGGGCCTGGATCGCGTTGGCGCTGAGTGCGCCGAAGCTCATGGCCGAGATGTTGTAGAGCGAGGCGTCATAGGGCTGCGTGCAGTCGGGCCCGCCGATGCGCACGCGGAAATCGTGGTCGTCGATATGCTTGGCGTTGACCGAATGGGTCAGCCAGGCGAAGCCGGGGGCATAGACGTCTTCCCGCGTGCCGAACGGGCGCTTGTCCTCGACCCCCTTGGCGCGCTGATAGACAAGGGAGCGCTGCTCGCGCGAGAACGGCTGTTCGTCCTGGTCGCTTTCGATCAGGTATTGCCTGATCTCAGGACGAATGCCCTCGAACAGCCAGCGCATGTGTCCGACGATCGGATAGTTGCGCATGATCGCGTGGCGCGTCTGGCACAGATCCCATACGCCCAGCGCCGCGAGCGCCGCGACGACCGCGGCAACGGGAATGAGCCAAAGATGAAAAAACGCCAGCCCGATAAGCACAGGCGTGGCGAGCACGAAAAGCGCGAAGGTGGTGAAGCGTTGCATGATGTTCCCCGGATCGGTGCGACGGCATCACTCTATCACCGGCGCGGCGCCAGTCCATCGGATCGTGTGCAGGTGGATCAGCTCTCCACCATGCGGCCTTTAGATGTCATGGCCGTGCCCAGACCCGGCCATCCACGTCCAAACGAAGTCCGAAACAAAAAGAGAAGGGAGGCGTGGATGCCCGTGTCAAGCACGGGCATGACGGAAGAAAGAGGCATTTCCCGGAACGCCCGGGCCCTAACTAGTGACAGGCCTCACGCTCCCCGAATAACCACCTTCAACGCCTCCTTGGCGATCATGGCGCGCAGCGCCGCCTCGGTCTGCGCCACGGGCATTTCGGCGGACAGCAGAAGATCGGCCTTGAACGCCGGGTCGGCGAGCATGTCCAAGGCGCGGCGGATGGTGTCGGGGCGGTGGTGGTAGACGCCCTTCACCGTCAGTTCGCTGTAGTGGACGGCGTGGGTGTCCAGCGGGATCGAGGTGCCGGGGGCGCAGCCGCCGAACAGGTTGATGAGGCCGCCGGGACGCACGGAATTGATGGCGTCGACCCAGACTTCCGGCACACCGGAGGCGTCGACGGCAACCCAGGCGCCCTGCCCGCCCTCGGTCAGCGCCTTGACCTTGTCTGATTGGTTTCCGCCGCGGTCGATCTGCACGACCTGGGCCGCGCCCAACTGCCTGCCCACGTCCAGGCGCGGCGGGTTGGGGTCGGCCAGGATGACCCGGTGCCCGGCCCGGGCCAGGGCGCCCACGAACAACAGGCCGATGGGCCCGGCGCCGAACAGGACGACCTCCGTCCCCGGGCCGTATTTGTCGAGCTCGCAGGCGTCCATGCCGTGTAGCACGCAGGCCAGCGGTTCCGTCAGCGCCGCCTTGGCGAAGGCCAGGCCCTGGGGAATTTTATAGGTGTTGCGGTCGACGAAGCGGGCGGGGATGCGGATGAATTCGGCGAAGGCGCCGTTGATGTACTGCAGGTCGGTGCAGAGATTTTCCCGCCCGCGCTTGCAATAGTCGCACTCACCGCAGGGGGCGGAATTGGCGACCACCACGGCGTCGCCTTCTCGGAACTTGATGAGG
>DNMS01000120.1:1077-1786 GCA_003488105.1 Rhodospirillaceae bacterium | reverse complement strand
TCGCCTTCGCGGAACTTGGTCACGCCCTTGCCCAGGGCCGCCACCCGGCCCGCCATTTCATGGCCGAACAGGGTCGGCACTTTCAGCATGCGGGGATGGCCGCCGCGCTTGAACACCTTCACGTCGGTGCCGCAGGTGGTCGCGGCCTCGACGCCCAGGATGATCTCGCCGTCGTCGGGCTCCGGCACGGGCAGGTCGCGGACCTCGATCTTCTCGGGCCCCAGCAGCATGGCCCCCTTCATCATGCGGGTCATGGCGTCAGCTTCCTTCCGCCGCGCGGGACGGCGTGAACAGGACCTTCAGCGCCTTGCGCGCGCGGACGAGGTCGAGGCCCGCCTGGAAATCGTCCAAGGGCATCTTGTGGGTGACCAGCGGCGTCGGGTCCAGCGCCCCCGAGGCGATCAGGTCGAACACCCGGCCCTGTTCGTGGACGGCGCCCGAATAGGTGCCGAGGATGCGGCGCTCGTACTTGAACAGGTCGTTGAGGTCGAAGTCGGCAGATTGGCCATCGGGGGCATGGGCGAACAGGACGACGCTGCCGCCCTGGCGCGTCAGGCCGAGCGCCGCCTTGAGCGGCCCGGCGCCGCCGACCGTGTCGAACACGGCGTCGGCCCCCGCCCCGTCGGTCAGGTTTCCCAGGGCGGCCTGGGCGGCCGCGCCCGGTTCCGCCGCCGCATCGGCGCCCAGTTTCAGGGCCAGGTCACGGCGG
>DNMS01000120.1:536-881 GCA_003488105.1 Rhodospirillaceae bacterium | reverse complement strand
GGCTTGCGGATCGATGACGGCGACCCGCACGCCCGGCAGAGCGGCCTTGAGCACCAGCAGATGCAGCAGCCCCATGCTGCCCGCCCCCTGGATCACCGCGACGCCGTCGGCGGCGACCGCCGCCCGCTCCACACCACGCAGCACGCAGGCGGCCGGTTCCATGAACACGGCGGCTTCGTCGGACACGCCGTCGGGCACGCGATGCGCCGCCTGGGCCGTGGCCCGGGCCTTGATCAGCACCGTGTCGGCGAAACCGCCAGGGGCCATCAGGTTCTCGCGGAAGGTTTCGCACATGGTCTCGTTGCCGCGCCGGCACATCAGGCAGGTGCCGCAGGGCACGTGATG
>DNMS01000120.1:0-344 GCA_003488105.1 Rhodospirillaceae bacterium | reverse complement strand
GGCACGGCGATGCGGTCGCCGGTCTGGAATTCCGTGACCCCGTCACCCAGGGCAACCACCTCGCCGACCAGTTCATGGCCCAGGACCGTGCCCGGCTGCGCCGCCCCCGTGTCCAGCTTGAACAGGTCCGTGCCGCAAAAGCCGACGACCCGCAGCTTCAGCAGCATCTCACCCGCGCCGACCTCCGGCACGGGGCGCGGCTCCAGCACCGTGGCATCGCCGCCCCGGCAGGCGATCACGTTGTTGGCGTGTTGTGTCATGGGCGGCTTACGTCTCCACAAATTCAATGCCCGGCGGCATGAGGTCGACTTCTTTTACCCCTATCGTCACCCCCGCGAAAGCGG
>DNMS01000176.1 GCA_003488105.1 Rhodospirillaceae bacterium | reverse complement strand
CGAACTGTTCACCCAGATAGACCTCGACCGGATGGCCTTCTTTCTTCGGCGGCTTGACCGTGAAACGGTTGTTGTCGAACGCGGCACGCAGATACTGCTGCAGGCGGGCGATTTCCGATAATTTCATGGCGTTGGGGCCTTCCCTGTCTTTATTGCGATTGTGCCGGGCGTGGCGCGCATGAATGCACGATCATACCCGACTTTTCAAATATCCAGCACCAGTGCCGTCTTCGGCACGGAACAGCAGATCAAAATCTCGTCCGGGGCGTCCGGCTGATAGACACCGTCGTCGCTGTATTCGATGTCGCCCTCGATCTTGCGGCACTGGCAGGTCGTGCAGATGCCCGACCGGCAGCTGTAGGCCAGCACCAGGTCCAGGCTTTCGGCCAGATCGAGGATGCTGTCGTGGGAGCCGTCCCAGGTCCCGGTCACGCCCGAGCGGCGGAATTCGACGGTCAGTTGCTCAGTCATTGGCGCCCCTGACCGCGGCCAGCACCGCATCCGTGACCTGGCGGGTGGTGGCGGAACCACCCAGGTCGGGCGACACGGCCTCGCGCGATCCGGTGACCCGCTCGACCGCCGCCATCAGGCGCTTGGCGGCAGCCGCCTCGCCCAGGTGGTCCAACAACATGACACCGGACCAGAAACAGCCGATGGGGTTGGCCACCCCCTTGCCGATGATGTCGAAGGCAGAGCCGTGGATCGGCTCGAACATCGACGGGAAGTCCCGTTCCGGCCGCAGGTTCGCCGTCGGCGCGATGCCGAGCGATCCCGTAAGCGCCGCCGCCAGATCCGACAACACGTCGGCATGCAGGTTGGTGGCGACGATGGTGTCCAGCGTCTGGGGCTTCAGCACCATGCGCGTGGTCATGGCGTCGACCAGCATCTTGTCGGTTTCGACGTCGGGGTAATCCTTGCGCACGACCTCGAACACATCGTCCCAGAACACCATGCCGTGGCGCTGGGCGTTGGATTTGGTGACCAGGGTCAGCTTCTTGCGGGGGCGCGAGCGGGCCAGGTCCAGGGCGAAACGCTGAATGCGCTCCACACCCGCGCGGGTGAACACGGCGACGTCCATGCCGACTTCCTCGGGCAGCCCCGTATGCACCCGGCCGCCGACGCCGGCGTATTCGCCTTCGGAGTTCTCGCGCACGATGACCCAGTCCAGGTCGCCGGGCTTGACGTTCTTCAGGGGGCCGTCGATGCCGGGCAACAGCTTGGACGGGCGCACGTTGGCGTATTGATCCAGGGTCTGGCAAATCTTGAGCCGCAGGCCCCAAAGGGTGATGTGATCAGGGATATTGGGGTCGCCGGCGGAGCCGAAATAGATGGCATCGAAGGGCTTCAACGTCTCGACCCCGTCTTCGGGCATCATCACGCCGTGCTTGCGGTAATAATCACCGCCCCAAGGGAAGGTTTCGACCTTGAGCGAGAACCCGCCGTCCCTCTCAGCGACCGCGTTCAGGACCTCGACACCGGCCTCGACGACCTCCGGTCCGATCCCATCCCCGCCGATGGCGGCAATTCGGTATTCACCCATGGTCTAATTTTCTCCATAATTTAATCGGATGTTTCCCAATTATGGGCTTGAATAGTGGAATTTCCGCCCGGGTCAAGCCGCGCCTGGGCGGAAACGGTATAATTCCCCAGCGGGAATAGTGCAAATTTAGGCGGCGAACCTGGACCGATGCCCCGATTGAATCACCACACGGCCTGGACTGTTTTTGTCGACTGGTGCCAGAACCGGGGGCTGCGGCCCCTGCCGGCCAACCCGTGGACCGTGGCCGCCTATGCCCGCTGGTGCGAAACCAATCACCATTACCAGACCATCGTCAACATGGTGAAGGCGATCGCCAAGGAACACATGCGCAAGTCGCGCAAGCGCCCGGATCGCCACCCCCTGGTGACCCGCACCCTGAACCTGATCGCCAAGCGCGAGGAAGAACGGGAAGAAGACAAGGTCCAGGCCGCGGCCCTGTTCCCGGAAGAGGATTTCGTTTCCGCCAAGGCCGCAGAAACCACGTCCGCCCGCGTTCAGCGCGAGGTGCACACCCGCACCCAGGACGCCGCCAAGGGCCTGCGCCGGGCCTTGCGGGCCACGCCCAAGCTGGTATCACGCCGGCCGTCCCTGACCTGACCCGGCCCGCCGGGATTATTCGATATCCAACCGGCGTTCGATGCGGAAGGTTTCCTTGCCGCCGTCCTTGGTCGTGCGTTCCAGAACGGCAACGCCGAGATAACTGCCCGCATGCCAGTCAACGGTCTTGCGCTTGCCGACGAAGCGCATGTGCCGCGCCTGATTTTTATCCAAGGTAAAGGTCTTGGCCGCGATCTTGCGGTCCTTGGGGCCGGTGAAGGTCAGGGTCAGGCGGTCGCCCTGTTCGACCCAGAAGGCATCGACCCAGAATGCCAGCAACGGCGCCTTGGCGGACAATTTGGTGTCGCGGTAGAACCCCCGGCGCAGCGCGATGGGATTGATTTCGACCGGCGCGAAGCCGGCATCGTAAAGCGCCGTCGGCGTGCCCTTGAGCTGGCCCAGGGTTCGCGAATCCCACAACGGCGACGGCCCGGCGCCGCAGTTCGACGCGCGCTTGAGCCCGACAAAGGGGTCCACGATCTTGCCGTTCAGGCGCACGCCCAGGTGGATATGGGGAAATTCGGCCAGGCCGGACGATCCGACGGAACCCAGCCTGTCGCCCTTTTCCACCCGCTGGCCCGGCCGCACGGTGAGCGAGCCCCGCCGCAGATGGCAATAGAAGGTTTCCCAGCCCCCATCGTGGCCAATGACGACGGAATTACCGCAGCCCTGTGACATCACCGCGTCATGCCCGACCAGGGACACGTCACCGTCCAGCATGCCGTCGCGCAGGCGTCGCACCGTACCGGTCGCCGCCGCGACCACGGGCACGCCGTCTTCCATTTTTGAATAGTCGCGGATGGCGATGTCGACGCCCGTATGGCCGTTGTAGCCATGGGCGCCGCAGGCATAATCACGCACGCCAGGGCCGGGGTCGTGGTCGACGTGATTGACCAGCCAGCAGGTCCGCCCCGGATCGCAGGTCAGGGGCAGGCCCAGGGACGGTTGATCGTCGGCGCGCAAGGGTGCGGCGGAAGCGAACCCCGCCGCCAGAAAAATCACCACCAAAATCACGGAAACCCGGGGAATTTCAATGAACCGCACAGCACCGTCCCTTTCCCGTGCATGCTACACGGGCATCCCCACCCCGCAAAACATTCCCTTGCGGGGGCGTATATTGCGGCGCAATATACGGACGCTGCGCTGCGGAATCTCGCAAAGCGCCAAAAAATCCCAATCCAAAGGTGTATTGGAGCGCTTAAAATCATGGATACCCACACCGTCACCGCCCTCGACAGACTCCACGGTTTCTACTTCGAAGACCTGGAGGTCGGGCAGAGCGACGAATATTCCCGAACCATTTCCGAATCCGACATCCTGATCTTCGCGGGCGTGTCCGGCGACACCAACCCGGTGCACCTGAACCACGAATTCGCCTCGGAGACCATGTTCGAGGGCTGCATCGCTCACGGGCTTCTCACCGCCAGCTACATTTCCACCGTGATCGGCACCAAAATGCCGGGGCCGGGTTGCATCTACGTCGGCCAGACCTTGAAGTTCAAGGGCCCGGTCAAGGCCGGCGACACGGTCGTCGCACGGGCGACGATCCTGGAAAAGATCGCCGACAAGAAGTTCGTCAAGATCCAGACCCAGTGCCTGGTCGGCGACAAGGTCGTGCTGGACGGCGAAGCCACCATCATGGTGCCGTCGCGCAACAAGTAACCGGCGGAACCGGGCGGGGTTGACCGGGCCGACGCCTGGGGGCACCTTCACCGGCGTCATGCGGATTTTTCGCCATTACCAGAACATCCCCGGCGACGCCCGGGGCGCCGTGGTCGCCATCGGAAATTTCGACGGCGTGCACCTGGGCCATCGCGCCGTGATCGGCGAGGCCGGGGCCATCGCCCATGCCACGGCCCGGCCCTGGGGGGTGCTGACCTTCGAGCCGCATCCCCGCGCCTTTTTCGCCCCCGGCACGCCCCCCTTCCGCCTGACCCCCTTCCACGCCAAGGCGCGGCTGATTTTCGGGCTCGGCGTCGACACCATCTTCGTGCAGCAATTCAACAAGGCGTTTTCGTCGCTCACGGCCGAAGATTTCATCGAAACCGTGCTGGTCGGTGGCATCGGCGCCCGGCATGTCGTCTGCGGCTATGATTTCGTGTTCGGCAAGGGCCGGGGCGGTAGCGCCGAGATGCTGCTGGGCTTCGGCAAACGCCTTGGCTTCGACTTCACGGCCGTGCGCGCCCAGACCTTCGCGGACGATGACGGCGACGCGGCCTATTCCTCGACCGGCGTGCGCGAGGCGCTGGAATCAGGCAACCCCCAGGCCGCCGCCCGTATCCTGGGCCGGCCGTTCGAAATTGAGGGCCGGGTCATCCAGGGAGACCAGCGCGGACGCACCATCGGCTTTCCCACGGCGAACCTGGCGCTGGGAACTTATTTGCGGCCCGCCCGAGGGGTTTACGCCGTGCGCGTGCGCATCGGCGAGGGCAAGGAATACGCCGGTGTCGCCAATATCGGAAAGCGCCCGACCTTCGCCGGCGAGGCCGATCTTCTGGAGGTCTTCCTGTTCGATTTCACGGGCGATCTTTATGGTCAGCGGCTCGGCGTGCAGCTGGTCGAATTCCTGCGCCCGGAAAAGAAGTTTGACGGCATCGACCAATTAAAGGCACAAATCGCCGCGGACAGCGACCAAGCACGCCAAATTTTATCGAAAACAGAGCCATGACCGTCGATTACAAAGCCACGGTGTTTCTGCCTCAGACCGACTTTCCCATGAAGGCCGGTCTGGCCGCCAAGGAACCGGACATCATCCAAAAGTGGGAAGAGGTCGGCCTCTACCAGCTTCTGCGCGCGGACGCCCAGGGCCGCCCGCCCTTCGTGCTGCACGACGGTCCGCCCTACGCCAACGGCAACCTGCACATCGGCCATGCCCTGAACAAGATCCTCAAGGACGTGATCGTGCGCGCCCAGCAGATGATGGGCAAGGACGCCAATTACGTGCCCGGCTGGGACTGCCACGGCCTGCCCATCGAATGGAAGATCGAGGAACAGTACCGCGCCCAGGGAAAGGACAAGGACCAGGTGCCGGTCGTCGAATTCCGCCAGGAATGCCGCGATTTCGCCCAGCATTGGATCGGCGTGCAGCGCGACGAGTTCAAGCGCTTAGGAGTCATCGGCGACTGGGCCAATCCCTACACCACCATGAGCTTCCCGGCGGAAGCGCAGATCGTGCGCGAACTTCTGAAGTTCCTCGACAACGGATTGCTCTACCGGGGCTCCAAGCCGGTGATGTGGTCGGTGGTCGAAAAGACCGCCCTGGCCGAGGCCGAGGTCGAATACCACGACCATGAATCGGACACGATCTGGGTCAAGTTCCCGGTGGTCATGGGCGCCAACTCTCTAGTTGGGGCGTCGGTCGTGATCTGGACGACGACCCCTTGGACCATCCCCGGCAACCGGGCGATCTGTTTCTCCAAGCGCATCTCCTATGGTCTTTATGAAGTCACCGAAGCACCCGACGGCAACTGGGCCAAGGCCGGCGACAGGCTGGTGCTCGCTGATGCGCTGGCGGAAAGCGTCATGGCCTCTGCGAAGGTTACAGAACATCTCCGCCTTTCTGATGTAGCCCCGGACGTCCTGGCTGGACTGACCTGCGCCCATCCCCTGCGCGGCATGGGCTATGAGTTCGATGTGCCGCTGCTGGACGGCGACCACGTCACGGAGGAAACGGGCACGGGCTTCGTCCATACCGCCCCCGGCCACGGGCGCGAGGATTTCGAGGCCTGGACCGGGTCCGGAAAGTTTCTCGCCGAGCGCGGCATCGACAGCCACATCCCCTATACGGTCGACGCCGACGGCCGCTTCACCGCCGAGGCCCCCGGCTTCGAAGGCGGCCAGGTGATCACCGAGCACGGCAAGAAGGGCGACGCCAACGACCGCGTCATCAAGGCCCTGGTCGCCGGCGGCAAGCTGATCGCGCGCGGACGCCTGAAGCACCAGTACCCCCATTCCTGGCGGTCCAAGAAGCCCGTCATCTTCCGCAACACGCCGCAGTGGTTCATCGCCATGGACCGGGATTTCGCCGTGCCGAACGGCGCCGGCCAGGCCAGCCTGCGCGACGTCGCCCTGGGCGCCATCGAGCAGACCCAGTTCGTGCCCGGCGGCGGACAGGCCCGCCTGCACGCCATGATCCAGAACCGCCCGGACTGGGTGATTTCCCGCCAGCGCGCCTGGGGCGTGCCGATCACCGTGTTCGTGCACAAGGAAACGGGCGAACTTCTCAACGATCCGGCGGTCAATGCCCGCATCGTCGACGCGGTCGAGGCCGAAGGCGCCGACGCCTGGTTCGCGTCCGAGCCCGCGCGCTTCCTCGGCAACGATTACAGCGCCGACGACTACGACCGGGTGATGGACATCCTCGACGTATGGTTCGATTCCGGATCGACCCATTCCTTCGTCCTGGAACACCGCGACGACCTCACCTGGCCCGCCGCTTTGTATCTGGAAGGCACGGATCAGCACCGCGGCTGGTTCCATTCAAGCCTGTTGGAATCCTGCGGCACCCGGGGACGCGCCCCCTATGACGCGGTGCTGACCCACGGCTTCGTCATGGCCGAGGACGGCCAGAAAATGTCCAAGTCGCTGGGCAACATCACGGCCCCGCAGGATGTGTGCAACCAGCACGGCGCCGACATTCTGCGCCTGTGGGTGGTGGGCTCGAACTATTCCGAGGACCTGCGCATCGGGCCGGAAATCGTCAAATTCCATGCCGACATCTACCGCCGGCTGCGCAACACGCTGCGCTATCTCCTGGGCAATCTGGACGGCTTCAACGCCGCTGAGCGCCTCGACCCGGCCGAGATGCCGGAACTGGAACGCTGGGTGCTGACCCGCCTGTGGCGGCTCGACAAAATGCTGCGCGGCGCCTGCGACAGTTTCGAATTCCACGGCGTGTTCACGGAACTGCACAATTTCTGCGCCGTCGACCTGTCGGCCTTCTATTTCGACATCCGCAAGGACACCCTGTACTGCGACCGCGCCGATTCCATCGAACGCCGCGCCGCCCGCACGGTGCTGGACGAACTGTTCAACTGCCTGACCGCCTGGCTGGCGCCGTTCCTGTGCTTCACGGCCGAGGAAGCCTGGCAGGCGCGCCTCGATCAGCCCGACGCCACCAACAGCGTCCACCGCCGCCAGTTCCCGACGATCCCCGACAACTGGAACGATGAAGCGCTGGAAGCCAAATGGCGCACCGTGCGCCAGGTCCGCCGCGCCGTGACCGGCGCGCTGGAGTTGGAGCGCGCGGAAAAGCGCATCGGCTCATCCCTACAAGCCCATGTCACCGTCCATGTCACGGCGGAACAGGCGGCGGCCCT
>DNMS01000175.1:658-3415 GCA_003488105.1 Rhodospirillaceae bacterium | reverse complement strand
CACCTTGCCCGATGGCGTGGCGTTGGCGTAGATGGGGTGGCGGATCGACCAGCCGTGCTTTTCGGCGGCATCCAGCGCCGCGCCGATTTCCGTCGCCGTGCCGCGCATCTTCCGGGCGACCTCGTCGTCGCGATAATAGGTCCGGGCCTTGTAGGCGGCCATGTCGGTGGGCAGTTTCGAAAAGGTATTGGTCTCGTGCTTGAAACCGGCGATGAGAACGCGCTTGGTCATGGCTCTGTCCTAGGCTTTCAGTTTGGCGAGGTCCGGCACGGGCCGCATCAAGTCGGCCTTGCCCGCGAAGTAACGCTCAAGCGCATGGGCCACGGCCAGCACCAGGGCGTCCTTGCCGTTCGGCGCCATGACCTGCAGACCGAAGGGCATGCCTTTGTGATCGACGCCGCAGGGGATCACGGCGGAGCACGCCATGGCCATGGTCGGCGCATAGGAAATGGCCAGCCAGCGCATGTAGGTCGGCATTTTTTCGCCGTTGATTTCGTCCACGTAAAGCTGTTCGTGGGGGAACGGCGAGACGGAGGCGGCGGGGCAGATCAACACATCGACCTCGTCGAACAGATCGATGAAATTGCGCATGATCTTGGCCTGCTCGACCAGAGCCCAGCCGACGTCAGACGCCGTGACCTCAAGCCCCCGGGTGGTGTTGTCGATGACGTTGGGGCCCAAAAGATCCTTGTGGTTCTTCAGGCGTTCCTGATGCATGGCGACAAAGGTGATGCCGCGGAAAATCTCGAACACGCGGTGGATGTCGCCCATGTCGGGGGCGCGGTCCTGGGCCTCGGCGAACACGCCCCTGAACTGATCGGTGCGCGCCTTGAAGGTATCGGCGATCCCCTTGTCCACGGGGCAGCAGCCCAGGTCCGGCGTGATCGCGGCATGGATCGCGCCCAGGTCGAGCCCGTCCACGGATGAAAACAGGCGGGGGTCGACCAGATGCGAGAACGGATCGCGGCGGTCGTCATCCATCTGCGCCTGCAGCAGCAGCGACACGTCCTCGACCGTGCGCGCCATGGGCCCCAGAACCGACCAGGGCATGAGGGCGGCGGCCTTGCCTTCCGCCGGGACCGTGCCCGGCGACGGGCGGAAACCGACCACGCCGCAGAACCCGGCGGGGGTGCGCAGGCTGCCGCCGTAATCGCTGCCCGACGCGATCGGCACCATCCCGGTCGCCAACGCCACGGCCGATCCGCCGGATGACCCGGCGCAGGTCAATTCCGGATTGAACGGATTCCCCGTGGCGCCGAACACCCGGTTCTTGGTATTGGCGCCGGCGCCGAATTCCGGCGTGTTGGTCTTACCCAGAAGGATCGCCCCCTCGGCCCGCACGGCGGCGACGGAGCCCTGATCGGCCTCCGGCACCGTATCCTTGGTCGGCAGCGAGCCCCAGGTGGTGCGGATGCCCTCCGTGGCCTCCAGGTCCTTGATGCCCATGGGCAGGCCGTGCAGCAGGCCCAATTCCTCGCCGTCCATCACCATCTGCTCGGCGACCTTGGCTTCCTCGCGGGCACGATCGTAAGCGCGGGTGACCATGCAGTTGACCGCACCATCGACCGCCTCGATCCGGGTGATGCAGCTTTCCACCAGTTCGACCGGCGAAATTTCCTTGGTGCCGATCAGGCGCCGGGCCTCGGTCGCCGTCAGGTCGCAGAGTTCGGTCGCCGTCGTTGGCTTCGTCATGTCAGTTTCTCCAGGTCTGGGATCGGGCGGGCGGTTTCACCGTCCGCGTTCAAAATGGTTTCGATGGCGAGCGCCGCTGACAGCAATTCCGCCTCACCATGGCGTTTGCCGGCGATCTGAAAGCCGAACGGGGCCCCCGTTTCGTCCAGGCCGCAGGGCACGGCGATCACCGGGTTGCCGGTCAGCGTGAGGGCGGAGCGGATGAGCGACGCGTCCATATAGTTTTCCATGGGCTTGCCGTTGATCGCGGTCGGCGCCCCCGTATCCAGCCGGTAAGGCGGATAGGCGTTGCCCGGCAAAATCAGCAGGTCGACATCTTCCATGAAGGCCTGGAAGCGATCGTACCATTGCCGCCAGGCGACCTCCGCCGCCGCCACGTCGGCCAGGGACATGTCGTAGCCCGCTTCCGTATTGGTGATGATGTTGGGCGACAGCAGATCGCGGTGATTTTCCACGCGGTCCTTGTGATAGGCCATGTAATAGACGCAGCGCAGCACCCAGAAGGCTTCGCGCACGCCGGTAATGTCGGGCTGATCGTCTCGCGCATGGGCGAAGGCATCGCGGATTTTCCCCGCGCGCTGGCGGAACACGCGCTTGATCCCGTCATCCACGGGGGCCGTGCCCAGGTCTTCGGAAAAGGCCACGCGCAGGTTGCCCAAGTCCGCCGGCTTCAAGGCCGCGAAGCCGGACGCATCAAAAGGAAGGCCCATGGGATCGCCCGGATGGGCGCTACCCGCCTGGGCGGAATACAGCAGCGCCGTATCCGCGACCGACCGGCCCATGGGACCCTGAACGGAAAAATAGGTCAGCGGCAGCATCCGCCGTTCGTTGGCGACGGCCCCCGGACGCGGGCGGAACCCGACCACGCCGGACCATGTCGCCGGTGCCCGCAGGCTACCGCCCGTGTCCGACCCCTGGGCCAGCGGCACCATGGAGCACGCCAGCGCCGCCGCCGAGCCGCCGGACGATCCGCCCGGCGTGCGCGCAGGGTCGAACGGATTGGTGGTGGCCCCGTACACCCGGTTGGTGGTGTTGGCGCCGGAGCCGAATTCCGGCGTGTTGGTT
>DNMS01000175.1:0-378 GCA_003488105.1 Rhodospirillaceae bacterium | reverse complement strand
CGCAGGCGCGTGATCTGGCCGTCGTCGGCGTCCGGCACATGGTCCTTGAACAACAGCGAGCCATAGGTCGTGCGCAGGCCCTTGACGTTGACCAGGTCCTTGATGCCCACCGGCAGGCCGGCCAGCGGCCCCGGGTTCTTTCCCTGGGAGATCTCGGTCTCGATCTCGCGCGCCCGCGCCAAGGCCCTCTCGGCGTCCAGGGCGACGAAGGCGTTGACCGTGCCGTTCACCGCCGCGATACGTCGAAGACAGCTTTCGACAAGCTCCACCGGCGACAGCTTCTTCGCCCCGATCAGGGCGCGCAGATCGACGGCGGACAGATCACAAGGCTCGGTCATCGTAGCGGCAGGCCGTCGCGTTCACCCAGATCCCAGAACA
>DNMS01000179.1:14265-15076 GCA_003488105.1 Rhodospirillaceae bacterium | reverse complement strand
CAAGACACCAACGCGCGGGTCGTTTCGCCCTGAATACCGGATGCGGGCACGGCCAGGCCGCGGGCGGCGGCCTCGGCATCGAAATGGGTGACGACCGGGCGAACCGCGCCGGGCGCCGGTCCTGCCGCCATCAACGTCGCTTCGGCCAAGCCGTAACACGGGTAGAAGGCGGTCCTTTTGAACCCGAACGGCGCAAAGGCCTCCGTGAAGCGGTCGATGGTCGTAGCGCGCACCGGCTCGGCCCCGGTGAAGGCCAGGCGCCAGCGCGACAGGTCGAGGGACACGCCTTCCGCGCGACCGAGCGCGTCGGTGCAGAGATCAAAGGCGAAATTGGCGCCGCCGCTGACATCGGCGCGGTAACGGTCGATGGCTTCCAGCCAGGAAAGCGGCCGGGCGATGAAGGTTTTCGGGTCCATAAGAACAATGCGACAGCCGCACCACAGGCCTTCGATGATGCCGCCGATCAGCCCCATGTCGTGATAGGGTGGCAGCCAGTTGAGGCCGACGCTGTCCGGCGTCAGTTCGAACCGCGCCTGGATGGCGGCGAGGTTGGCGGCAAGGTTTGCGTGGTCGATCACCACCCCTTTCGGTTCCGCCGTCGAGCCCGAGGTGTATTGAATCAGCGCCAGATCGTGCGGGGTGACGGCGGGGCAAGACGGTTCCGTTGCGTCCGGATGCGCATCACCGTCAGACATCACCCAGGCCTGGGCAGGCAGGCCGATCTGCGTCTCGATCAGCCAGCGCGCGCGGGACACAAGGCCGCTTGAGGTGACGATCGCATGCGGCGCCGCATCGCTGAACAGGCGGGCGA
>DNMS01000179.1:12163-14048 GCA_003488105.1 Rhodospirillaceae bacterium | reverse complement strand
ACGCGCCGAATTGCTGTTGGCCCGCGCGGCCGGCGGCGGCGTCGGCACGGCGGCCACGCCTGCGATGAAGCAGGCGCAAAGGCTGAGGGCGAAGTCGATGCCCGGCGCCTGAAGAACCATCACACGCGTCGCCTCAGGCACGGTCCTTCGAATGTCGGCGGCGATCCGCCGGGAGTGTTCCAGGACGTCCAAGAAGGTAAACGACAGGTCTTCCCCGCCGCCGTCACCCGGCACCGTGATGGCCACGGCATCGGGACGCTCCCGCGCGTGCCGTTCGATCGCCTCGATGATGGTTGCCGGATTCAAATCTTCTGCTCCCCGGATTCCCGGCGCCTATCCCGCCCGGCCTCCCGCGAGAATCTTCAGCATGCGGTCGAAGCGGTCGCCCGCGAGGGAAACCGAGTCCAGCAGACGGTCATCCAGTTCATCTTCCAGCACATCCTCTGTATCGAGGCCGCCCGCCTGACCGTATCCCAGCCGCCGAACCGTGCCGCGAAGGCGATCGGCGAGAAAGAAGCTCAAGGCCCGGTAGAACCGCATGCCGAACCCGGGATCGCTTTCCATTCTTTGGTCGAGACTGTCATGCGTCAGTTCAAGGACCGTGCTGTCGCCTTCCGCAACGACGCTGGCGGATGGCGGCGCATCATCGACGTAGGACATTTCGCCGACGATCTCGCCCACCCCTAAATTCGCGATGGTGCCGATCTTGGCATCTTCGATCCGCAGCCGGCCGTCGAGAAGAATGAACAGGCTGGCGTTGTGTTCACCTTCCGTGATGAGGATTTCACCGTCCGGCACCGTTCGTTTCGAGCCGACCCGGGCCATCCATTCCGCATCCGTATCCCGGAGCTGGCCGAGAATGACGAGTACTTTTCGCATGATGCTTCCCCTCTGCAATCCTTAAACGAGCTGGCGGCGTGCCATTTCCTGAAACGGACCTTCGGCCGCGATGAGGTCGTCGAACGTGCCCTGTTGCACGATCTTTCCCTTATCCATGACGATGATGCGGTCCGCGGCGCGCACCGTGGACAGGCGATGCGCGATGACGACCCGAGTCGCCGACAGATGCGCCAGGGTCGACATCACGATGTCCTGGGTTCGGTTGTCGAGCGCGCTGGTCGGTTCGTCCAACAACAATATCCGCGGCATCTGGACCAGCACCCGGGCGATCATCAGGCGCTGGCGCTGACCGCCGGAAAGCGTGTTCACGCCCTCCATGATCTGCGTGTGCAGACCCATGGGCATGTCCTCGATATCCTTGTCGAGACCGGCAAGTCTGGCCGCGCGCCAGGCGTCTTCCTGCGTCAAGGCCGTGGAAGCGCCGACGATATTGCTGAACAGGCTGCCCGAGATGAGTTGTCCCTGCTGCAGAACGACCCGCACTTGCCGGCGGACAGAGTTCATGTCCAAACGGGCGACGGGCGTCTGATCGAAATAGATTTCCCCCTTTTCGCACTGTTCGAAACCAAGCAGCAGACGCATCAAGGTCGACTTCCCGCTGCCTGACGGACCGACGATGGCGACGAACTCGTTCGGTTCGATCGACAGGCTGAAATCTTCGAGGATAAGCGGCCCCCCGGGCGCATACCGAAAGCCGACGTGGCTGAACTCGATCCCCCCATGCAACCGCTGGACCGACTTGTCGCGTGTCGCGACTTCCATGGGTTCCTCGATGATCGGGCGCAGTCGTTCGAAGATCGGAAGGATGGAAAGACTGCGCGTCAATGCCAAGGCAAGCGTGGTCATGGCGGCGAGAAACTGGCCGAACGCGGTATTGAAGGCGACGAATTCGCCCGTCGACATCGGCGCGCTTTCAGCCGCCTGTTCGGTCTCTACCAATGCCTGCAGTTGCAGGTCGACGGCTTCCTTTTCCAGCAGGACCGAC
>DNMS01000179.1:974-12061 GCA_003488105.1 Rhodospirillaceae bacterium | reverse complement strand
TTCCAGCAGGACCGACGCGGCCGTGAAAATGACCGCCGTCGCGACCACCGGGAATGCGGCGTGGAAGATGTCTTGCAGATTGGCGAATGACTGCGCCCGCACGAAGCGGTGCTTCTGCCGGGCGAACATCCTGGCCCAACGGGCATAGGCCCGGCCGTCCGCCGCCGAGACCCGAAGCTTCGCGAGCCCGCTCAGCGTCTGCACGACAAAACCCTCAACCTCGCCCTGGCGGGCGATCCGCAGCCGTTCCTCGGCCAGTTGGCGCCGCCCCCAGTAGACGGTCGCGGCCAGGGCAACGAAAACCAACCCGAAAGCGGCAATCGCCAGTTTCCAGTTGAAGAACAAAAGCAAGGCAAGGCTGAACACGGCGAACGTTATGCCCAGCAGGCCCTGCACGGTGGTGCCGGACAATGTTTGCCGGATGACCTGAATGCCCAGCACTCTGTCCGACAGGTCGCCGACCGTGTAGCGCCGGAAGAATCCGGCCGGCAGGCGCATCATGCGGTCGAATATGGCCGCCTGTAGGCGCAGATCGGCCCGTCCTTCCGCACGCAGCAAGGCGATCGCCTTCACGATTTCGAAGCTGGCGGCGCCGAAGGCCGCGACGACCAGCCCGAGGATGATCTGGATATGCTGCGCGATATCGGCGCTCGGCAGGACATCCTCGATCATCACGGAGGTCATTACCGGCGTGAAGGCGGCGACCAGTCCGCCGGCGCATCCCATCGCCCCCATAAGGCGCAGGTCGGGCCGAATTACCGGCAGGATCGACCGCCATAAATCACCCAGGCTGCGGCACATCGACGGCAATGGCGGATACAGCATAACGGCATCGCCGCGCAATCCTTCGGCCGCCGCCTCGGTGACCCGCGTCCGCACGCCCGACACAGGATCGTGGACGTCGTAACCGCCCCCTGCCCGTGGCAACAAGGCGACGGGACCATCCGCGTCCGTGAACGCCAGCATCGGTCCGGCGTCGTGCCGCCACCAATCGCCCCGCAGCAGGACCTTTCGAATGCGAATGCGGTAGGACGCGGCCAGTTCGTCGATGACCGGCACGCCTTTGCGCCGGGTGATCGGTCGGGGTGTATCAGCATTCTCGATCCCCAATGCCCGCGCAACCACCAGGAATGCCGCATGCACGTCGTTGTCCGGGGTGGTGGCCGCCCCTGGCAGGGACCCTGCATCCTGCCGGACCACCCGTGACAGATCATGCAGAGCATTTTCGAGCGTGCTTTTCTCCGCCGCCGACCGGGCGGTTCGGCGCTGGGCCGCCTGGCTTTCCATCCGCCGCAGGCGGCCATCCAGGAACCTGCCGAACACCCGAAGGTAGGCCGTGATGCCGGCGCGCCATTCGCCGGAGGCGACCAGTGCTTCGGATGAAATTGCAGAAACCCGTCCCGGCCTGCCGACCGTCGCCCAGACCGAAGAAGACAGCGGCAGAATATCCGCCGCCAGATCGTCATCGCCGTAGAGGGCCAATGGGCCGACCGCTTCCTCGGCGCGAACCCAGACGGCGCGTCGCGACGATGCGAAGATCGGGCTGTTCGCGTAGATATCGGTCTCCGTATCCGGGTCCAGAACCGTGGCCGCGCCTTCCGGCGCGTCCTTCGCAAGACTTCCCGACAGGCCGCCGATAAAGCGGTCGATCACGGCGGCAAGATGATCCGGCGCGAATCGAGCCCAGTCACCGTCCGGCAAGTCGTGCATGATTTCCGTTTCATCCACCCCCACCACGAGGAACTTGAACGGCGCGGCGTCATCCGGCGCGAATACGGCCTCACCGGCATTGGCGCGGAACAAGGGATGGCGCTGGCCGACCGGTTCGCCATTTTCGACCCGCACGGCGAAAACATCGACATGGCCGCTTAGCACCAACACGCAGCCGCCGGCACGGTCCAGCAGTAACGGCGCATTGGCGGCGGCGCCCGTGCGCCGGCCCTTGAATTCGCCCCATTCGACCGAGGTGACATGGCTTTCCAGTCGACGGCGGGTCGCGCTCATGCTTCGGACTCCATAAGCCGCGCGTACTCGCCGTTCGCCGCCAACAGGGTTTCGTGGGTGCCGCGCTCGGCAATCCGGCCGCGTTGGAGAACGATGATTTCGTCACAGTCGCGGATCGTCGACAGGCGATGCGCGATGATGACGCAGGTGCATCCGCGGCGGCGCAGGTTGTCGTCGATCTGCTTTTCCATCACCGGGTCCAGCGCCGCCGTGGCTTCGTCGAGGACGAGAATTCGGGGATCGCCGACGAGTGCCCGGGCAATCTCCAGCCGCTGGCGCTGCCCGCCCGAATAATTGACGCCGCCCTCTTCGACGCGGCTTTCGAACCCGCCGTCCCGAGCCATGATATCGTCGTGGATGAAGGCGTCCTTGAGGCTTCGCGTCAGCGCCATTTCCGGAACCAGGTCATCCCACAGCGTCAGGTTTTCGCGCACCGATCCGGCGAACAGAAAAATATCCTGATCGACGTAAGAGACGGTATCGGCAAACAGTTCGGGGGGAATGTCGCGGATCGGCAGGCCGTCAATCGTCACGTCGCCCTGCCATGGCGGCAGAATGCCCGCGATCAGACGGCCCAGCGTCGATTTGCCGCTACCGGAACCGCCCACGATCGCCACGCGCGCGCCGGGTTCCAGGCTGATGGAAATGCCGTCAAGCAAGGGGGCGTCCAGGGCGCTATACCCGAACGACAGATCCCGTATTTCGAGTTTTCCGCTGAGGGTCTGGGGCCCCTGCCAGGCGGCTCCTTCCTGCGGCCCCCGTGGCGCCTCGGGGGCATAGGCCGCGACATCATCCAGCCGGGCGAGGTCCCCCTTGATCTTCTGAACCTGCCCCCCCAGATCGACGAGTGAGGAAACCGGTTTATTGAACCGCGCCATCAAGGATTGGATGGCGACGATCGAGCCGATCGACAGCACCCCTTCCATGACCCGGAACCCGCCGACACCAAGGATCGCCGTCGTCGTCAATGCCGACATCAAGGCCGGAAACGCGGTCAGCACGGCCGTCATGAAGCCGAGCCTGCGCTGGCATTCCAACATCTTCGCCTGGTAGCCGGCCCATTTGGTGAAGCTGTCGTCCTCCATGCCTGAGGCTTTGAGGGTTTCCACCGATCGGATGCTCGCCACCGTCATCCCGGCGAGCTTGCCGCCTTCGTTAAGCAAAGCCCGGCTGTTGTCTTCGCGGCTTCGGTTGACCGCTTTCAGGGCAATCACGTTGAGCGACGCCATGGCGAACGCGATCACGCCGAGCATCGGATCAAACGCGGCGACGGCGGCGCCATAGAACGCCACGGTCGTCACGTTCATCGCGTTCGTCGCGAATTGGCCTGAAATCAGGGACGCGACCCGGTCGTTCGCGGCCATGCGGTCGCTCAGGTCGCCGACGTGGCGTTGCTGGAAAAAGGTCATCGGCAGCCGGAGCAGCCGCCACAGAAAGGTCGCGGCCATCGATAGGGCG
This sequence comes from Rhodospirillaceae bacterium, assembly GCA_003488105.1. Next base: position 8,599 of record DNMS01000179.1, on the reverse strand, counting down.
AGCCGGGCCTCCAGGCGGAGCAGGTACTTCTGTTGCAGCCAGGTCAGGATCCCGTTCAGCGCCGCCGCCGTCAGGATGCACAGCACCAGCGGCACCAGCCAATCGTCGTCTTCGGCGATCAGGATCTGATCGACGAAGATCTTGGCGAACCCGGCCACGGCGATCCCCGGGATCACCATCAGCAGGCTGGCCAGGACGACATAGCCGAGCGCCCAGCCGGAGCCGGCCAGGCGGGCGACCAGGCCCCTCAGTGATGACGGCGGGCGGCCGCATTTCTGGAAGGCCTCGGTCGGCTCGAAGGCAAGCACGACGCCGGTGTAGGAGGTGTCCAGTTCTTCCGCCCGCACGACGCGTGGTCCGCTGGACGGATCGTTCAGATAGACCTTGTCGCCACGGCGGCCTTCGAACACCAGGTAGTGATTGAAGTTCCAATGGATGATCGACGGTACGGGCAGGTTCGTCAGGTCGGCGGGCTCCTTCTTGAAGCCTTTCGCCGAAAGCCCGTAGCGGCGGGCCCCCTTCAGGATGTTGCTGGCCTTGCTGCCGTCGCGAGTAACGCCACAAGCGACCCGCAATTCCTCGAGCGGCACCCAGGCGCCATAATACCCCAGGATCATGGCCAACGACGCCGCGCCGCATTCCACCGCCTCCATCTGCAACACCGTCGGCGTCTTTGCACGGTGAGCGCGGGTGGGGGTCATCGATCCTGATCCGGAGCCATGGGCATGGCTAACGCGCCGATGAATTCGACACGAAACCGATACCCGTATGCTTGCGGACGAACGGAATGATCAGGCTTGCCGGGGGAGGTTCCGCAACGGTGACTTCGGCCTCGACGGTTGTCCCGGACGTGATCGCAATGCCGGCGCCCGAGCCCGAGGTCCATTCAAGGCCGCTGATCGTCGCCGGATCGGCGTGCAGGTCGATCCGCGCCTCATAGGGCGCGCCGTCCTTCGAATATTCGGTGACCAGGCGTTCATTCTGAAGCGACGACAGCATGCCCGGCTTGGAGACCGGAAATTCGGAAACCTGCAACACGGTGCCGATGATCGTCCCGAATTCCTCCTTCTTCACGGATGACGGGGCGACGCGCACGGTCATGCCGGGCCGCACCCGTTTGCCGTCCTTGGTCGGAATGTAGACCACCGCCTGCAGGGCGCTGCCCGACGTGGCGATGCTCACGACGGGGGCGCCGGGCTGAATGACCGCACCCTCGAACACCTTGAGTTCGACAACCCGGCCGGATGCCGGGGCCAGAACCCGCCCGTTTCTCTGCAGGCTGTTTTCCTTTTCGCGGACGGAGCGCGCCGCATCGGCGATCTGCTGGTCGATCTTGGTGATCTCTTTGGCATGGTTCGACCGCAGGGTCAGGGTTTCGGATTCCAGTTCCAGAATGCGATTGCGGGCGGCGCTGACGTCCTGCAGGGCCTTGTTGTAGTCGGTTCGCAGTTCCTCGACCTTGTCACGCGGCAGGATGCCCTTCGCGACCAAGGTTTCGCGCCCGGCAATCGTTTTTTTCAGATAGGCCGCGCGCTGTTCCGCGGCGGCGATGATCTGCTGTTGCGCGGTGGCCTGTTCGGCGAAATTCTTCTGCTTCAGGCCGAATTCACGCGCGAAGGTATCCATGATCTGGCGCTTCTCGGCTTCCCGTTCCAGTTGGGTTTCCTTGGCGCCCCTGTACTCGTCGCGCAGCGCGATCTGTTCGATAACCGCGATTTCCTGGTCCTTTTCGACAAGATCGTTCTGCCGGACGGACAGTTTCGCAATCGTGCCTTCGGACGGGCTCATGGCGTCCAGCACGCGTCCGCCGGTGTTGACCAGAATGCCTTTGCCATCCACCTGTTCCGGAACTTTCCCCCAGATGCCCCAGGTCACGATCGCGGTCAAAATCACCGCCACCGTGCCCAATGCAAGCCATCCGGCCGGGTCCGTCACCCTGACCAGCCGATCCAATTGTTCGGGGGATGAAAGCCGGTCCAGGGCCGCCTGGCGGAATACCTGGTGTTTCAAGGGTGCCGACAATTTTTGATGACCACCGCGTTGCAGCTTGAATGCGCAATTCAGGGCTGAGTGTACTTGGGCGGGGCGGCTTCAAACTTGTCCGGGCGTCCCAATTCAATTGTTATTCCGTTCAAACCGGCTTACGCTTTGTTTCGTGGGAATATACGGGCTGTCTTGTCCATTATGTTGTTCGAATAATCGCCTTTGCCCCGGCGCAGATAACAACTAAGGCAAGCCTATGCCGTCCAGCAAACCCCGTGCCCAAATAGATATCGCGCATTTCGACACGGCGTTTTTCGAGTCCAAGGATCGCTTCGATGCCTGGAACGAAAACATGGGCGTTCTGTTCGACCTGCTGGCGCCGGATGGAAGCACACCGAAAAGCGACATCTCCGCGCGGATCGACGTGTGCAACCTCGGCGACGCCGTGTTCGGCGTGACCCGATCCCAATCGCAACTGTTCAGCCGCGACGCCCGCCGCGTCGCCCGTGACGGGATGGATCATATTCTGGTTCAGGTATTTCTCGAAGGGGGTGGCCTTGCCAGCAGCGACCACCGCATCAGCGCCGGCGACATGCTGATCATCGACCTTGATCAGCCTCATGAAATGCTGAACACCGACTTCGCCAATCTGACGATGGTTCTGCCGCGCGAACTGCACCCGAACTTGTCCGACCTTCTGGCCGGTTTTCACGGCAAGCGGCTTGGCCCCGACAACCCGATGGTGCCGTTTGTCGCCGAACATCTGTGTTCATTGTGGAAGCATGTGCCCGAGATGGACATGCGACATGCCGGGATCGCCCTGAAAGGCACGCTCGGCCTTCTGGAAACCTGGCTCACGCACGAAGCGGAATTGACCGAGGGCGCCGCACCCGAGGTCTCCCTCGCCGTCGGCAAGTCGATCTTCCGCTATATCGACCAGAACCTTGGCGAACAGTTGAGCCCCGAACTTTTGGCCCGGACGTTCCGCATCTCACGCTCGCAGCTTTACCGGATTTTCGCCCCCCACGACGGCGTGTCGCGGTATATCCAGGAACGGCGCCTCAGGCGCAGCCTGCAAATGTTGTCCAACCCCGTGCATAACGGCATGAGCATCGGCGCGGTCGGCTTTGCCTGCGGCTTTTCCAGCGAATCGCAGTTCAGCAAATCATTCAAGAACCACTATGGGATTTCGCCCAGCGAGGCCCGCGCCATGGGCCAGGCGGCGGCGGCCGTCGGCGTGTCGGGTCAATCGGCGGGGGGTGGAGAGACGCCGGAGTTCACGGCCTGGATCAGAAGCCTCGGCCGCTAGGCAGGCCCGTCGCCAATCCAGCGCCCCCAAATGAAAACGCCCGCGCCGGGACGGCGCAGGCGTTCTCGTCAAACGGAAAATGGCCCGAAATCAGACCCCTTTGCCGTAGCAGGTATTTACGTTCCCCGCGGCGATCAGTTCCAACTCGAACTCGGTCAGTTCGTCGTCATTGGCGGCACCGGTCGCCAATTCCTGGAACTGGCCCAGGGCGGCAATCACATCCGCAGTTTCCAATGTGATGCCCATTTCCGCAGCCTTTTTGACGGCGATTTCGGAAACTTCCTCGGCGGTCTGTCCCTCAGAGAGCGCCTCGATCAGGCCTTGGTCGGCCCGCACCTTTTTATAAAATTCAATGACGTTCGCGTTCATGTGAATCTCCTTTTCTGAAGCGCTGTCTTTTGGCGCATTCCGGCAACCGGGAATGCCCTGCTGCGCAAGTGCGCAGGGAGAACCAAAGCCGAAATCCGCTGCCGGAGATTAAGCAATGGACGCTTCCCCGAGCACCAGTTCATTCGTCACAAGCGCGTGCAGTTTGGACGCAGAGTAAAGCGTTTCTGAACGCAAAGAAAAAAGCGGGTTGGCCCTCCCGGACATCAAGATATGGCGAAATTCCTTCCGGCGCCGAACGTGCCGGCCCACATCTCTGTGTTCGGCGCCGCCGCTAGCCGCCCGTTGTCGGGGCAGGGATCGCCGCGGCTAAAACCTCGCATCCCCGAACCTTCGCGGGCAGATGGAACGTTAGCGCAATCGATTTTGGACTCACGGCCAAGGCATCTACCGATGAACCCGGTTACGGTTCATCGTGGATAGGTCTTTCCAGGTTGGACTAGCAGCGTCGTAATTGATACGGCCAAGCCATTCGCCGACGGACCGGAGTGCGGTTCAGATTAAAGAATGTGCAACTCATAGATCACGCGAATGGAACCCCTAATGAATCAGAACATCATCGAATATTACAGGCAGTTGCGGGTCAGCGAAGACCTGATGGCGGCATTTTCTCTGTCGAAAACCCCTGAAGACGTCGCGGATACCGCCGTCGAACAGGGCGACAAGCTCGGCTTTTCGTTCACCAAGGAAGAAGCCCTGGCCGCCGGGATGAATTTCAAGGCGCTGTGCAGTCAGGCCGTCAACGACGACGAACTGACCGAGTTCGAACTCGAGATGATTTCCGCAGGCCTGATAACAGCCACCCCTCGTACCCCAAAACACTAAGGTTTAAGGAATACCGGCGCGAGCCGCTCCCGCCTGACCTGCGTGCCCGGCTCTGTGCCCGGCTCTGTGCCCGGCGCGTTCCGGCGCGCCTGTAATACCAGACGACTGAATGCGGCGTCACCGACCTGGCGTTGATCGTGGTATCGTCGGGGAACCGCATTTCAAATCGGCGCCTCGTTCCGGTCACAGCAACTGTGATACGCACCACCAGCCCGAAACGCAGGGAATAACGTTTTTGGACACAAGGGAAAGTGAAGACCCCGGACAGTAGACTAGACTGCTGTCAATTGAGGAGGAAACCTCCTGCCGTATTGTGCTCCTGATTGCTTTGTCAAAATCGCGCTGCGGGGATTTTCCCGCGATCAATTCGGCCCGCCGATCGGCAGAATATGGGGTTTCAAATGAACCAGAACATCGTCGATTACTATCAGACAGTACGCCAAGACAAAGCCCTGCAAGCCGCCTATGCGGGTTGTGAAAACTTTGATCAGATCATCGAAAAAGCCGTCGATGAAGGACGCAAACTGGGCTTTTCCTTCACCAAGGAAGAAGCCCTGGCCGCCGGGATGAATTTCAAGGCGCTGTGCAGCCAGGCCGCCAACGACGACGAACTGACCGAGTTCGAACTCGAGATGATTTCCGCCGGCTCAATATCACCAGGCAAACCAATTAAACCTGAGTTTTAAGGAATACCGGCGCGAGCCGCCGCCACCGCGCAGACGGCATGATCAAGCCTTCGCGGGCAGGCGGAACATTGGCGCAATCGATTTTGGACCCACGGCCAAGCCATTCGCCGACGGACCGGGTGCGGTTCGAATAAAAGAATGTGCAACTCATAGATCACGCGAATGGAACCCCTAATGAATCAGAACATCATCGAATATTACAGGCAGTTGCGGGTCAGCGAAGACCTGATGGCGGCATTTTCTCTGTCGAAAACCCCTGAAGACGTCGCGGATACCGCCGTCGAACAGGGCGACAAGCTCGGCTTTTCGTTCACCAAGGAAGAAGCCCTGGCCGCCGGGATGAATTTCAAGGCGCTATGCAACGAGGCCGCCAACGACGACGAACTGACCGAGTTCGAACTCGAGATGATTTCCGCCGGCACCTCTGTACAATGTGTTGACACAAGTGCCTGACAATTGCTGCCGGCCATAGGTCGGCATGGCGGCTTTCCGGCTGGAAAGGTTTTTGGCGCCATCCGGGGCCTGATCGACCATGAGCGCCTCGCACCTTACCGGTGCGGGCGCTTATTTCCTTTTTAAGGGCGTGGGCGGGTTCTGGCCGACCGGCGCCGGACAAGGGCCCTTACACACTTTAGATCGCAGGGAACGTGACCGCTGAACAATTGACGACGGATGCCGCGATCCTGCGGCGGGAAACCCCGGTTCGGCGGTTTCGCCGGTGGTTGATGGACGTTTTCTGCCGGCTGGCGGCACGGCGCGTGCCGACGCGCCTGCAATATCAGACGACGGAATGCGGCGTCGCCGCCCTAGCCATGATCCTGGCCCATCACGGACGGTGCGTCCCCCTGGAAGACATCCGCCGCGTCACCGGCGTATCGCGCGACTGCCTGCACGCGGGCGACATGGTTCGCGCCGGCCGTCATTACGGCCTTGAAAGCGCCGCCTTCAGCCGCGAGCCGGAAGCCCTGCGCCGCATGGCGTTTCCCTTCGTCGCCCATCTGCGGTTCATCCATTTCGTCGTCGTCGAGGGCATGACGTCTGACCGGGTCCTGGTCAACGACCCGGCCTGCGGCCGATCCGAAATCCCGATCGAAACGTTCCATGAAGGCTTCACGGGGATCGTTCTTACCTTTCGTCCGGGCCCCGGGTTCAAGGCCGGCGGGCGCCCCGACCGTCTGTATCGCGATTTATGGCGACGGATCGACGGCGGCACGAAGGCGTTGTTCGCCGTCGCGGCGGCCGCGGCCTGCCTGTCGCCCCTGACGCTCGTCGCCCTGGCCGGAATCCTGGTTCAGACCGCCGATGGGGTCTTCCGGGGGGGCGGTCTTTCGGGGGCGGCCTTTGTGTCGGTGACCGCCGTTCTTTTCCTGCGCGGGTTGCTGTCCCTGGGGCAGTCCGTTTCTCTCGAACAGATGCGCCGCCGCATGAGCGGCCGTCTCGCCGGGGGTTTTCTGATGTCTTTGATCGGACGGCCGTTTGCTTATCTCGGCTACCGCCTGCCCAGCGAACAGGTCAAAAGCGTCTACGACAACGACCTGATCGCCCGGCTTCTCTGCCGGGAAATTGTTCCGGTCCTGCTCACCCTCCCGGCTGTCCTGATCCTGGTGACCGGCATCGCCCGCCTATCCCCGGGTGCGGCCGTCGCCGCCTTGGGTGGCTGCCTGATCACGGTGGGGGTGCTCACCCTATTGTCATTCTGGCGATCAGGGGCACGGCGAAAGCATGCGGCCCAGGCCGACGACGATTTCTGCGCCATCCTGGGCGCAACCGCCACCATCGAAGCGGATAAGGTCGCCGGCATGGAAGGTGACTTCGTCGCCGGCGGCATGGGCCAGGCAGCCGCCGCGGCCGTCCATGACCAGGACGACGCCGTGGCCGGGATCGCCGGCCGGGTTACCTGCACGATAACGGCCTGCGCCACGCTGTTCGCCACGGCCCTGATGGCCGCCGTCGCCTGGCGCGCGGGCGACCTGGCGCTGGCGGACTTGATCGGCGTCATCTTTCTGGGCGGCGCGGTGGCGCATGCCTTGCGCGACTGGCCGAACCTGCGGGGAAAGCTGGATGCCCTCCATCATGCCTTGCTGCGACAGGACGACGTTGACGGCGATGGCGCTCAAGAACCTGAAGTCGCCGCGCAAGCGGCCCGTTCAGGGGACCCTGCCTTGCGGTTTCGGAATGTCGTGTTCGGCCATTCGCCGACGCGGCCGCCGTTGCTGAACGGCGTCGATTTCGAATTTCAGGCCGATGCCGAGCAGGTCGGCATCACCGGACCTTCAGGCGGCGGCAAGTCGACCTTCGCCGCGGTGGCCGCCGGCCTGCATGCGCCGTGGTCCGGCACCGTCGACGCCCCTGCCCGCGTGATGTGGGTCGACAAGTCGCCGTTCCTGTTCGACGGCACGGTGCGCGGCAATCTGGTTTTATGGCGGCAGGGCGCC
>DNMS01000179.1:350-866 GCA_003488105.1 Rhodospirillaceae bacterium | reverse complement strand
CCGATGCGGACCTGTGGCGGGCTCTTGCCGATGCCTGCGTCGATGACGTCATTCAGGCCCGGCCCGATGGCCTGGATGCCCCGATGACGGCCCGTGGCCGCAATTTCAGCGGGGGCCAGCGTCAGCGCCTGGAGATCGCCCGCGCCCTGACCTTCGATCCACGGGTGCTGATCCTGGACGAAGCCCTGGACGCCCTGAATCCGGACCTTGAAGCCCGGTTGCGCGCCAACCTGCGGCGGCGCGGTTGCGCCCTGGTGATCGTCAGCCACCGGGCCTCGACCCTGGCGACCTGCGACCGCGTGCTGCATTTTTCGGATGGCCGCCTGCTCGACCACCGCCCATCCCCCGGTATCGCCGAGGCCCGCTCAATTCGCCCCCAGATCGAGACCGCCTTCCATGCCCCTTCCGACAGCCCCGCCATCGCAACGACGGTGCCGCCCGGGCCTGGTCCCGCCATCGGCGCCTACAGGCGCCAGGTCAGGTTCCTTCAGAAAGAGTTTTGGCGGCGTCCCCATT
>DNMS01000179.1:0-192 GCA_003488105.1 Rhodospirillaceae bacterium | reverse complement strand
TTGCCGCTTATCGGCCGGCGGCAGGGCGATGGCGGCCCGCTGCACTTAAACCCAGGCCCTGGTGGATATTGGCTGGACGGTGGACGGCGGGCCGTTTCCGGCGATGTCATGGCGCCGACGGCCGATTGCCTGTATCCGCCCGCCGACCTTCAGGTGCAGGGACCAATCGCCCTGTTCCGCGGATGGATGTCT
>DNMS01000131.1 GCA_003488105.1 Rhodospirillaceae bacterium | reverse complement strand
CGGGCCGCGAAGCCTATCCGGGCGACGTTTTCTATCTGCACTCCCGCCTGCTTGAGCGCGCGGCCAAGATGAACGACGAATTGGGCGCCGGTTCTCTGACCGCCCTGCCGGTCATCGAAACCCAGGCCGGCGACGTGTCGGCCTACATTCCGACCAACGTGATTTCGATCACCGACGGCCAGATCTTCCTGGAAACGGAACTGTTTTATAAGGGCATCCGCCCGGCCGTGAACGTCGGCCTGTCGGTGTCGCGTGTCGGTTCCGCCGCCCAGACCAAGGCCATGAAGCAGGTCGCCGGTTCGATCAAGCTGGAACTGGCCCAGTACCGCGAAATGGCGGCCTTCGCCCAGTTCGCGTCGGACCTGGATCCGTCCACGCAGAAGCTGCTGGCCCGCGGTGCGCGCCTGACCGAGCTTCTGAAGCAGCCGCAGTATTCGCCGCTGACCGTCGCCGAACAGGTCGTCGTGATCTTCGCCGGCGTGAAGGGCTTTGCGGACAAGATCGCCGTCGGCGACATCACGGCCTACGAACGCCGTCTGCTCGACGCGGCCCGCGACAAGGGTGCCGACCTCCTGGCGACGATCACCAAGGAAAAGGCGCTCAGCGACGACACCACCGAGAAGCTGTCGAAGTTCCTGGACGACTTCACCAAGTCCTTCGCAGCCTAAGCGTCGGGATCGGTTATCAGCCCAACCTGACGGACAAACGGGGAAAGCGCTTTCATGCCTTCGCTTAAGGATCTGAAAATCCGGATCAACAGCGTCAAGTCGACGCAGAAGATCACATCGGCCATGAAGATGGTGGCGGCGGCCAAGCTGCGCCGTGCCCAGGAAGGTGCCGAGGCCGCCCGCCCCTATGCCCAGCGCATGGAGGGCATGGTGGCGGCCATCGGTGCGTCGATCGGCGATCCCACGGGGGCTCCCCGGATGCTGTCCGGCACCGGGGCGTCGGACGTGCATCTGCTTGTCGCCTGTACCGCCGACCGCGGCCTGTGCGGCGGCTTCAACGGCACCATCGTACGGGAAACGCGCGCCACGGCCCGCCGCCTGAAGGCCGACGGCAAGACCGTGAAAATCATCTGTGTCGGCAAGAAAGCGCGTGACCTTCTGAAGCGCGACATGGCATCCGACATCGTCGACACCTTTGAAGGCATCGGCCGGCGCGGCGTCAAATACGACGAGGCAGAGGCCGTCGCCAATAAGGTCACCCAGATGTTCGACGCCGGCGAATTCGACGTCTGCACCGTGATCTTCAACCGCTTCCAGTCGGCGATGACCCAGATCATCACCAAACAGCAGGTCATTCCCTTCCAGCTGCCGGAAGGTGGCGAAGAGGAAAAGTCCAGCGGCCCGTCCCCGGTCTATCTGTACGAGCCGGAAGAACAGGAAATCCTCGCCGACCTGCTGCCCCGCAACATGGCGGTGCAGCTGTTCCAGGCGTTTCTCGAAAGTTCGGCCTCCGAACACGGGGCGCGCATGACCGCCATGGACAGCGCAACGCGCAACGCCGGCGACATGATCAACAACCTGACGTTGACCTATAACCGGACGCGTCAGGCCGTCATCACCAAAGAACTCATCGAAATCATCTCTGGCGCGGAAGCGCTTTAGAATGTCCGTTTAACGGGAGCTAGAAGACTATGGCTACGAACAGTGTTGGTAAGGTGACCCAGGTTCTGGGCGCCGTGGTGGACGTACAGTTCTCGGGCGACCTGCCCGCGATTCTGAACGCCCTGCATGTGAAACTCGGCGACCGGGTTCTGGTCCTGGAAGTGGCGCAGCACCTGGGCGAAAACACGGTGCGCACCGTCGCCATGGACACCACGGACGGCCTGCAGCGCGGCACCGAAGTCACCGACACGGGCGACAGCATCACCGTTCCCGTCGGGCCGGAAACGCTCGGCCGCATCATGAACGTGATCGGCGACCCCGTGGACGAACGCGGCCCTGTCGTCACTAAGATGAAGATGCCGATCCACCGTTCGGCCCCGGAATTCCATGAACAGTCGACGGAAACGGAAATTCTGACCACGGGCATCAAGGTCGTCGACCTGATCGCGCCCTACTCCAAGGGTGGTAAGATCGGCCTGTTCGGCGGCGCCGGCGTGGGCAAGACGGTGCTGATCATGGAACTGATCAACAACGTCGCCAAGGGCCACGGCGGATATTCCGTGTTCGCCGGGGTCGGCGAGCGCACCCGCGAAGGCAACGACCTGTACCACGAAATGATCGAATCGGGCGTTATCGACCTGGAAGGCGGCAATTCCAAGGCCGCCCTCGTCTACGGTCAGATGAACGAACCCCCGGGGGCCCGCTCCCGCGTGGCGCTGACCGGCCTGACCCAGGCGGAATATTTCCGCGATGAGGAAGGCCAGGACGTGCTGCTGTTCATCGATAACATCTTCCGTTTCACCCAGGCCGGCTCGGAAGTGTCGGCGCTGTTGGGCCGCATTCCTTCCGCCGTGGGCTATCAGCCGACGCTGGCCACGGACATGGGCGCCCTGCAGGAACGCATCACCTCGACCAAGAAGGGCTCGATCACGTCCGTGCAGGCCATTTACGTGCCGGCCGACGATTTGACCGACCCGGCGCCCGCGACGTCCTTCGCGCACCTTGATGCGACGACCGTTCTGTCGCGCCAGATCGCGGAACTGGGCATCTATCCGGCCGTCGATCCGCTCGACTCGACTTCGCGCATCCTTGATCCGCGCATCATCGGTGACGAGCATTACGGCGTCGCCACGAAGGTTCAGCAGACCCTGCAGACCTACAAGTCCCTGCAGGACATCATCGCCATTCTGGGCATGGACGAACTGTCGGAAGAAGACAAACAGACCGTCTCCCGCGCCCGCAAGATCCAGCGCTTCCTCAGCCAGCCCTTCCACGTCGCCGAAGTGTTCACCGGCACGCCGGGCGTTCTGGTGTCGCTCGAAGACACCATCAAGGGCTTCAAGGGCATCGTCGAGGGCGAATACGACCATCTGCCGGAATCGGCGTTCTACATGGTCGGCACCATCGACGAAGCCATCGAGAAAGCCAAACGCATGGCGGCGGAAGCGGCCTAAGGACCTGGTGCTGACAAAGGACATCCGATAAATGGCCGATACGATCCAATTCGATCTGGTTTCGCCGACAAAATTGGTGGCGTCGCAGGCCGTGGACATGGTCGTCGTCCCCGGCGGCGAAGGCGACCTGGGTGTCCTGCCCGGCCACTCGCTGCTGATCGGCACCGTGCGCCCCGGCGTCATCGACATCCACGAAGGCGGCAAGGTAACCAATCGCATCTTCGTCGCCGGCGGGTTCGTCGAAGTCAATCCGGAAACCTGCACGGTTCTGGTCGAAGAAGCGACGGCCGTCGCCGACATCGACAAGGCGGCCGCCAGCCAGCGCCTGCAAGACGCACAGAAGGCCCTCGCCGACGCCGGTGACGCCAAGGCGAAATCCGCCGCCGAGGGCGAAGTGAAGGTCGCCGAGGCGATGATCGCCGCAGCCGGCTGACCAGGTCTTCACCGAGTTAGAAAAAGCGCCGCGGTTTGCGGCGCTTTTTTTATGCGCCATATTCCACCACGCGAGACACGCCGGCCGCCGGCGCCCGGGTTCGAATAAGAGGCCCCTCTACTAGAGCCTATCATCTTGATACGGAAGCGGCTGAGATCGGTTGACCGGGTTTCCGGATAGGAGAGGACGTGACGGCGATGCGGGGCATCGGCGAGCGGCCTCGACGACGCCGGAAGCCCGGACAACCGACCGCAGCGCTCTGGCGGCGTCAGACGGCGCTTCCGATGACACCGCATCGCTGCGCGCCGCCTTCCTGGCCAGAACACGTCCTCCGCCGTCTCAG
>DNMS01000330.1:1344-10171 GCA_003488105.1 Rhodospirillaceae bacterium | reverse complement strand
CCCGCCGTGTCCCGCGCCGTGGCCGAGGCGACGGACCTGGTCGGCTACGGCCTGTACCTGGACCTGCTCGGCCCCGCCGCCGAAGGCAAGGCGCTGCATTCATCGGAGCTGTCGGAAGAAGAAGCCCGGGCGCGCAAGGCCCTCGACCTTTCCGCCGAAGGCAAGCAGGTCGCCCTGGTCTGTTCCGGCGACCCCGGGGTCTATGCGCTGGCGACCCTGGTGGTCGAATTGATCGACCGGGAGAATGACGCCCGCTGGAACCGCATCGCCGTCACCATCGAACCTGGGGTCAGCGCGCTGCAGGCCGCCGCCGCGCGGGCAGGGGCCCCCCTCGGCCACGATTTCTGCGCTGTCTCCCTGTCGGACCTTCTGACCCCCTGGGAGGTGATCGAAAAGCGCCTGACCGCCGCCGCCGAGGGCGATTTCGTCATGGCCCTCTACAACCCCGTATCGAAGCGCCGGCGCTGGCAGCTGGAAAAGGCCCGGGATATCTTGCTCGCCCATCGCCCGCCAAACACGCCGGTGATCCTGGCCCGCAACCTGGGCCGCGACTGCGAGACCATCCAGATCATCGACCTGAAGGATCTGACGGCCGATCTGGTGGATATGCTGACCCTGGTGATGATCGGCTCAAGCGACACCCGCGCCATCACCCGCGGCACCCGGCGCTGGGTCTATACGCCGCGCGGTTACGCCGGGAAAATGCAAAAACAGGAGACCGGCACATGACCGTCCACTTCATCGGCGCCGGACCGGGGGCGCCCGACCTGATCACCGTCCGCGGCCTCAACCAGATCAAGGCCTGTCCGGTGGTGCTATACGCCGGATCCCTGGTCCCGGCCGAAGTCGTGGCCGAAGCCCCCGAGGGAGCGCGGGTGATCGACACAGCGCCGATGAACCTGGACGAGATCATCGCCGAGATCGAGACGGCCCATGCCGCCGGGCAGGATGTCGCCCGCGTCCATTCCGGCGATCCGTCGATCTATGGTGCTGTCGCCGAACAGATGCGCCGGCTCGACGCGCTCGGCATCGAATACGACGTGACGCCGGGCGTACCCGCCTTCGCCGCCGCCGCCGCCGCCTTGAAGCGCGAACTGACCCTGCCCCAGGTCAGCCAGAGCATCATCCTGACCCGCACCTCGGTGCGGGCGTCGGACATGCCCAAGGGCGAAGACCTGGAAACCTTGGGGCGCAGCGGGGCGACCCTGGCCGTGCACCTGTCGGTCAACAACCTGGCCAAGGTGGTGCGGGAGCTGACGCCGCACTACGGCGCCGACTGCCCCGTGGTCGTCGCTTACCGCGTGACCTGGCCGGACCAGCAGATGGTCGAAGGCACGCTCGCCGACATCCGGGAAAAGGTGAAGGCGGCGGGCTTCACGCGCACGGCGCTGATCCTGGTCGGCCGCACATTGGGCGAAACGGCGTTCGATGATTCCGCCCTTTACGCGGCCCATCACCACCACGTCCTGCGCCCCAAGAAGGCGCAACCTTCCTAAAGGCTGTCCAGCCAGGCGAGCGCCCCGTCGATGCCCACCGCATGGGGCGGCGGCGGAAGATCCGGCGGATCAATCAGAATGACGCGCAGGCCCAGGTCCAGCGCCGCATCGACCTTGGCCCGCGACGCGGCGCTGCCGCCGTTCTTGGCGACCAGCGTGTCGATGGCGAATTGCTGCAGCATTTTGCGCTCGTCCTCATAGGTTCCCGGACGGCCTGTCAGGACTTCGCAGCGGTCAAACGGCGGCAGTGACGCGGGTGCGTCGATGAAGCGCAGCAAAAAGAAGCGGTCACTTAAGACATTGAATTGATTGACCTCCTGCCGGCCGATGGCAAGAAAGATGCGCTGCCCGCCGCTTTCCAGCGCGGATTTTGCTGCACTTATGCTGCACGCATGCTGCATTGCAGCATTTTGCACAAATTTCCACGGCGGGCGGGTCAGAACCAGGCGCGGGACTCGGGCAATTGTTGCAGCCTCTGCCGCACTTTTCGAAATCTCGGCGGCGAAGGGATGGGTCGCGTCAATCAGGGCATCGACGCCTTCGGCCATGATGTAATCCGCGAGCCCGCCGGCACCGCCGAAGCCACCCGTCACGACATCGCCCTCGGGCAAGCGGGGGTCCGCCGTGCGCCCGGCCAGCGACGTGATGACACGCATGTCCGGCCAGCGTGCCTGCACGGCGGCGGCCAGGGCACGGGCGTCCGCCGTGCCGCCCAGAATCAGAAGCGTGCTAGCCACCGGCGCGTCCGGCAAGTTGCCCCTGGCGGTCGAACACCAGGACCTCGACCGCGACGTCGCCGGCAAGCGCCGCCAGGGCCACCTCCCGCGCGCCCTGCGCGACCCGGTCGGCGATTGGAACGCCCACCGCCTGGGCCAGGGTCAGGGCCTCCATGCCCGTATTGGCGGCGGCGATCCGCTCGGCCAAGTCCCGGTCGTCGCCCGCGATGGCCGCCAGTTTTTTCAGGTCGAGGGACGAACGCGCGGAATGCAGATCCAAATTCCCCTGTGCCAGTTTGGCCAGCTTGCCGAAGCCGCCCGCGAGGGTGAGGTGCGGCAAAGGATGACGGCGCAGGTATTTCAGCAGCCCGCCCGCGAAATCGCCCATGTCGATCAGCGCCATGTCCGGCAGATCGTAAAGCGCCTTCACCGCCGCTTCCGAGGTTGATCCCGTGGCCGCCGCGATATGGGTCAGCCCGCCCGCCCGCGCCACGTCGACGCCGCGGTGGATCGAATGGATCCAGGACGCGCAGGAATAGGGTATGACGATACCAGTGGTGCCGAGCACCGACAGCCCGCCGCGAATGCCGAGACGCCCGTTCATGGTTTTCTCGGCAAGCACTTCGCCGTCCTTAATGGCGACCGTGATTTCGACATCGCCCGGGCCGTTCAGGCGGCGGGACAAATCCCTGACCACCCCGGTCATCATCTTGCGCGGGCCCGGGTTGATGGCGGGCTCGCCAACGGCCAAGGGCAGACCGGGCAGGGTCACCGTGCCCACGCCCGGCCCGGCGCGAAAGGTGACGCCGGTCCCGTCGGGTCCCGGGCGGAGCGATACCGAGACTTCGGCCCCGTGGGTCACGTCCGGGTCGTCGCCCGCGTCCTTGATGACGGCGGCGATCGCCGTGCCGTCGGCCAGACCCGTGCGCGCCAGATCAAAGGTCGGCTCCTCCCCACGCGGCAGGGTAATGGTAACGGCATCCGGGAAGGTTCCCGTGACCAGGGCCTCATAGGCGGCCGCCGTCGCCGCCGTCGCACAAGCGCCGGTGGTCCAGCCACGTTTCAGGTTTCCATCCGGTTTGCGTGCGGGCATGGCCGGAATCTAGCGCATTGACCCGCCGTGACCCAAAGGGGAAAACAAAGAGAGGGACAAAGCCTGTGCAATGAACCGCCCAAGGAGGAATGCCCCCATGGCCGATCAAGCGACACCCCCGGGCCGGGACCCGAGCCTGTTCGACGCCTATGCGCCGGCCCAGATGGCACGACGGGTCGAGGTCGCCGGCGTGGCCAAGGCGGGGCTGCCCCTGTTGCCGCTGTTGACCCTGGCCCTGCTGGCCGGTGCCTTCATTGCCTTCGGCGCCATGCTGTTCACCCTGACCATGACCGACCACGGCCTGGGCCTGGGACCGTCGCGCATCCTGGGCGGGGTCACGTTCTCCCTCGGCCTGGTCCTGGTCGTGATCGGCGGGGCGGAACTGTTCACCGGCAACCTGCTGCTGGTCATGGGCTGGGCCGACCGTAAGATTGCGACAGTGGCGCTGTTGCGCAACTGGGGCGTGGCCTATGTCGGCAATCTGGCCGGCGCCGTCGCCATGGCCGTGCTGGCTTATTGGTCCGGCTACATGGACCTGGGGTCCGGCGCCGTCGGTGCGACGGCAATCAAGATCGCCGCCGCCAAGGTGGAGTTGGATTTCACCACCGCCTTCGTGCGCGGCCTCCTGTGCAACACCCTGGTCTGCCTCGCGGTCTGGCTGTGTTTCGCGGCCCATGACGTGATCGGCAAGATTTTCGCCATCCTGTTCCCCATCACCGCCTTCGTCGCCCTGGGCTTCGAGCACTCCATCGCCAACATGTTCTTTATTCCCGTGGGCATGCTGGCGGCGGGCAACGACGCCTATGTGGCGGCGGCGGGCCTGACGGGGGGTGTGGGCGGCCTGACGTTCGCGGGTTTCATGGGCAACCTCGTGCCGGTGACACTCGGCAACATGGCCGGGGGCGGATTGTTCGTGGCCGGAACCTATTACCTGGTCTATTTACGGCCACATTCGTGACCGAGAAAGGTTGAATAGGCGGACAAAGTCCGTACCTTTCCCACACGCTGAAACAGCCGGCAACGAGGCCATGACCAAGCAACCCAACAAGACCGTTTCCCGCCTGCGCCTGGTGCGCCGCATCGCCATCGGCTTGGCGGTCGTCATCCTGATCGCCGTTGCCGCCGTGATCGCGCAACAGCGCCTGGCCGATTCACCCCGCACGGGCACCGCGCCTGAAGTGAAGATCGGCGGCCCCTTCACCCTGACCGACCACATGGGCCGCGCGGTGACGGAACAGGATTTCCGGGGCAAGGCCATGCTGATCTTTTTCGGCTACACCTATTGCCCCGACGTCTGCCCGACCTCGCTGACCGAAATTTCGGCGGCGATGGACAAGCTGGGCCCCCTGGCCGACAAGGTCGTGCCGATCCTGGTCTCCGTCGATCCGGAGCGCGACACGCCCGCGGTGCTGAAGGATTATGTCGCCCACTTCCATCCCAGCATCGTCGGCCTGACCGGCACCCCGGAGCAGATCAAGCAGACCGCCAAGGCCTACCGCGTCTATTACGCCAAGGTTACGGATAAGGATGGGGACAAGGACGCCTATCTGATGGACCATTCGTCGGTGATCTATCTGATGGGGCCGGACGGCAAGTTCCTGACCCATTTCAGCACCCAGACGGACGCCGAAACCATGGCGGCCAAGATCAAGTCCCTGCTGTGACCGGTGGGCTGCCGCCGGGAATCGTCATCGCCGCCCCGTCGTCGGGCAGCGGTAAGACGCTGTTGACCCTTGGCCTGCTGCGTCATTTCCGCGACGCGGGTGTTCCCGTGGCTTCGGCCAAGGTCGGCCCCGATTATATCGATCCCGCCTTTCATCGGGCTGCCGGCGGCCGGCCCTGCCCCAACCTGGACCTCTGGGCCATGCGGGACGGGACCTTGGCGTCCGTCCTGGCCTCATCCGCCCAAGGGACGGAATTGATCGTCTGCGAAGGGGTCATGGGCCTGTTCGACGGCGCCAAACTGGATGAAGGCTCGACCGCCGACGCGGCCCGCACCTTCGGCTGGCCGGTGATCCTGGTGGTCGACGCATCGGCCCAGGGGGCGTCGGCATCGGCCCTGGTCGGCGGCTTCGCCCGTCACCGCCCGGACGTCACCGTCGCCGGAGTGATATTCAACCGCACCGGCAGCGCCCGGCACGCGGATATCCTCACGGCCGCCATGGCCCAGGACCACCCGGACATTCCCGTGCTCGGCTGCCTGCCCCGACTGGTGGATCTGACCCTGCCCGAACGACATCTGGGTCTGGTCCAAGCGGGCGAACATGGCAACCTGGAGGCCTTCCTAAATGCCGCCGCCGAAGCCGTCGCCGCCCATATCGATACCGCGCGGCTGCGCGCCTTGGCCGGCGTGACGCGGACCGCCGATGCCGTCCATGAACCGCCGTTGTCGCCGTTGGGCCAGAAAATCGCGGTCGCCCGCGACCGGGCGTTTTCGTTCTGCTATCCGCATGTCCTGGACGGCTGGCGCCATGTCGGGGCCGAAATCACCTTCTTTTCGCCGCTCGCCGACGAGGCCCCGGCGGCCGACGCCGACGCGGTCTACCTGCCCGGCGGCTATCCGGAATTGCACGCGGAGCGTCTCGCCGGAAACACCCGCTTCCTGGCCGGGCTGCGCGGCGCGGCGGCAGCGGGACATATCGTGTTCGGCGAATGCGGCGGCTACATGGTGCTGGGCGATGCCCTGACCGATGCCGACGGCGCGGCCCACGCCATGGCCGGGCTGCTGCCCGTGGAAACGTCCTTCGCCCGGCGCAAGCTGCACCTGGGCTATCGTCGGGCAGTCATCGCCGATGCCGGGCCGCTCGGCCCCGCCGGCACAGCGCTGCGCGGCCATGAATTCCATTACGCGACGATCATCGCCGAGGGCTTGGCCGGAGGCATTGATGCCCCTCTGTTCCACGTTTCCAACGCCGACGGTATGTATCTGGGCGCCTTGGGCCGGCGGCGAGGCAGTGTCATGGGATCGTTTGTCCACCTGATCGACCGGGAGGACAGCGGCGCCTGAGGGCAGTATGCTGTCGGCCTTCATCATCGCCTAAGGAAAGACGCCGTCCATGTTTGGGCTGTTCAAGAAGAAGAAACGCGACCTGCCGCCGCCGTTTTGGAAGACCAAGGGTCTTGCCGAAATGTCCAAGGGGGAATGGGAATCGCTGTGCGACGGCTGCGGGCGCTGCTGCCTCAATAAGCTGGAAAACGAAGCGACGCGCGAGATTCTCTATACCGACGTCGCCTGCCGCCTTTTGGACACGGACAGCTGCCGCTGTTCCAGTTACGAAGACCGCAAGCGATTCGTTCCTGAATGCCAGATTTTGACGCCGCGCATGGTCAAAAAACTGGGTTGGCTGCCGTCAACCTGCGCATACCGCTTGATTTCCGAAGGCCAGGACCTTTATTGGTGGCATCCCCTGGTTTCCGGCGATGCGGAAACGGTTCATTATGCGGGTATCTCGGTGCGTGGCCGCGTGGTTTCCGAACGCGACACCGACGACCTGGAAAATCATGTGGTGGGCTGGCCCAAATAGCCGCCCCGCCGCCCGGCAAGCAGGCCGGACAACGCTGCGAAGGAGAGAAACATGAGTGCGAGCAACCTGGAACTGACGGGCGTCTATGCCGCCGTCCTGACCCCGCAGCATGCGGATTTGAGCCCCGATCATGCCCGCCTGGCGGCGCATGCCAAATGGCTGCTGGCCAACGGCTGCGACGGCCTGGGCGTCCTTGGCACCACGGGCGAGGCCAATTCCTTTTCTGTCGCCGAGCGCCTGGAAATTCTCGACAAGCTTGCCGAGAACGGCGTGCCGACCAAAACCATGATGCCGGGCACCGGCTGCTGCGCCATTCCGGACACGGTCGAGATCACCAAGAAGGCGCTGGAAATCGGCGCCGGGTCGGTCCTGATGCTGCCGCCCTTCTATTACAAGAACCAGTCGGACGAAGGCCTGTTCGCCGCCTATTCGGAAGTCATCCAGCGCATCGGCGACGACCGCCTGAAGATCTGCCTCTACCACTTCCCGCAGATGTCGGGCGTACCGATTTCCATGAACCTGATCGGCATGCTGCGCAAGGAATACCCGAACACGGTCGTGGGCATGAAGGATTCGTCCGGCGTGCTGGAAAACATGCTGACGGCGACCCGTGAATTCCCCGGCTTCTGCGTGTTCTCCGGCGCCGACGATCTGATGCTGCCGGTGCTGCGCGAAGGCGGGGCGGGCTGCATCACGGCCTGCGCCAACATCGCCTCCGATCTGGCCCAGGCGGTCTATTCCGAGTACCGGGCGAACGGCGACGACGGAAACATCGAAGACCTGCAGAAACCGTTGGCCGCCGTGCGCAAGATCATTTCCGGCTATCCGCTGATCCCGTCCCTGAAGGCCATGGTTGCCCGCCACACGGGCGACAACGCCTGGGCAAACATGCGCCCGCCGGTCATGCCCATGGACGCCGCCATGACCCAGCGCCTGTACCAGGAATACGACGGCGCCGGCCTGGCCATGGCAGAAGCGGCCTGAGTTGACCAACGGCGGGAGCGGCCGGACCTTACAGACCCTGGGCCACGGCCTTGACCGCGCCAACGGCGGCGCGGTGCCGCTCACCATCCGCCGCAACAAGCGCGCCAAGCGTCTGATCCTGCGTGCCGACCCGGCAACGGGGACGGCGGTGGTGACCTGCCCACCCTGGGTCTCGGACGCGGAGGCCCACGCCTTCGCCGAGAAACAGGCGGGCTGGGTCCACGCCCGTCTGGCCTCCGCCCCCAAGCCCCTGCCCTTCGCCGACGGCCAGGTCATTCCCTATCTCGGCCGCCCGCATCTGATCCGCCACCGCCCGGACGCGCGCGGCGGCGTTTGGGTCGAGGACAGCGGGAACCAAGGGGAAATCCACGTCACCGGACAGGCCGAACACCTGCCTCGGCGGCTTGCCGACTGGTTGAAGCGGGATGCCCGGCGACGCATCCTCCCCTGTGTCGAGGACGCCACGGCGGCCCTCGGCGTCACCGCCGGGCGGATCACCCTGCGCGACACGAAAAGCCGCTGGGGCTCCTGCGCCGTTAACGGCAACCTGAATTTCTCCTGGCGGCTGGTGCTGGCCCCGGAACGGGTGCTGCGCTACGTCGTCGCCCATGAGGTCGCCCATATCCGCGAACACAACCACGGCCCCCGGTTCTGGGCCCTGGTCCGCGGTCTGGCGGACGACATGGACGCCTGCAGAAAATGGCTGCGCGACGAAGGATCAGCGCTGTTTCTGGTCGGCCCTGTCTCGGACTAGAATTACCCCGCAAGCTTCGGATGGCCTGATCCAGGCCTTGGGCGTAGGCTTCCCCCATGGATCACGCAACACACCAAGACCCGACCCTTGATGACGACCGCTGGCGCCAAGTCCTGGACCGCCGCACCGGCGGCGGTTTCGTCTATGCCGTCACCACCACGGGCGTTTATTGCACGCCGGGCTGTGCCTCGCGCCGGCCCAAACGGGACAACGTCCGCTTCTTCGACACGGGCACGCAGGCGGAAAGTGCGGGGTTCCGC
>DNMS01000330.1:0-1185 GCA_003488105.1 Rhodospirillaceae bacterium | reverse complement strand
TTCCGCCCCTGCAAGCGGTGCCGGCCGGACAACGACCGCATCGTCGACCCGCGCCTGGCCGCCGTCGCCGAGGCCTGCCGCCTGATCGAGGCGGCCGAAATTCCCCCGCCCCTGGACGCCCTGGCCATGGCCACGGGCTACAGTTCCTTTCACCTACAGCGCCTATTCCAGGCCATGGTCGGCGTCAGCCCCAAGCAATACGGCGACGCGGTGAAGGCCGAGCGCCTGCGCCGGGGGTTGAAGGCCGGCGACGGCGTGGCGGGCGCCCTTTACGGCGCCGGGTACGGCTCCGCATCCCGGGTCTATGAGAAATCCGCGGCGTTGCTGGGCATGACGCCGGCAAGCTATGCCGCCGGCGGACGCGGGGCCGCGATCCGCTTTGCCATCGCCGAGGGACCTTTGGGCCAGGTACTGGCGGCGGCAACGGACAAGGGGCTCTGCATGGTTGCGCTGGCCGACGACGACAGGGCCCTGGAATCCGAACTGCGCCGTGATTTTCCCCTGGCCGAGATCACCCGCGACGACGCGACCCTGAAACCCCTGATGGAACGCCTGTTCGCCTTTCTGGACGGGGCCGATACGGCAGAAGCCCTGCCGCTGGATGTGCGGGCGACGGCCTTTCAATGGCGGGTCTGGCAGGCGCTGGCCGCGATCCCGGCGGGGGAGACGCGGACCTACGGCGAACTGGCGACGGCGTTGGGCAACGACGGGGCGGCGCGCGCCGTCGGCCGCGCCTGCGCGACCAACCCGGTCTCGCTGATTATTCCCTGTCACCGTGCCGTAGGCTCCAACGGATCGCTCACGGGATACCGCTGGGGCGTGGCGCGGAAACGGACACTTCTTGCCCGCGAACGGGGGCGGAAGACCTAAACGCCGCGCACCAGCCGGTCCGCCGCAGCCCTGGCAAACGTCAGGGTCTGCTTGCGCCGCCGGTTGCCATTGACAGGCGCTTCGTCGGCCGAGCGCAGAACCACGCCGTCATGGCCGTCGGCGACGATCAGCCCGGCGTCCGCCGGCAGGATGTCCTGGGGAAACCCGGGCGGCACGGCGAAATACAGCCAGTCACAGTAATCGCGATAGTCATGCCATTTTCCGTCGGCGCGGAAATCCTCGACCGACGACTTGACCTCGACGAACAGAAACCGGCCCTGGCCGTCCAATCCCGCCACGTCGATGCGGCGGTTC
>DNMS01000068.1:2888-3059 GCA_003488105.1 Rhodospirillaceae bacterium | reverse complement strand
GCCCCGGCCTTGGACGCGAACAACAGGGCCTCGGACACGGCTTCGATGTTCAGCGCAACGATGATCTGGTTGGCGACCTTGCAGGTCTGCCCGTCGCCGGCGCCGCCGACCAGGGTGATGTTCTTGCCCATCAGTTCGAACAGCGGCAAGGCGCGGTCGAAATCCTTCTTG
>DNMS01000068.1:886-2718 GCA_003488105.1 Rhodospirillaceae bacterium | reverse complement strand
TTCGCCGCCGGACACCGGCGCGTCGACCCAGCCGGCGCCCGCCTTCTTGATCTTCTTGGCGAATTCCTTGGTCGCCAAGGGCGCGATGGAGGACATGTCGATGACCAGCTTGCCCTTCAGGTTGGCCGAGGCCACACCGTTGGCGCCGAACAGGACCTCTTCGACCTGGGGGGTGTCCGGCACCATGGTGATGATGACCTCGGACTTGGCGGCCACGTCCTTGGGCGTCGCGGCGAACACGGCGCCGCCCTTGGCGAGATCCTTCGGCAGGGGCTTCTTGCGCTTGAGCGCCACGATCTTGTGGCCGGCCTTCTGAAGGTGTGCCGCCATGGGCGCGCCCATGATGCCGAGGCCGATGAATCCGATGGTAGCCATGGTTGATGTCCCCTCCTGGGTGGATTGATTTTACGTAAGCTGAACGGTTGCAGACGTTTTACCGCGATTGCGGCAAAAACCAATGGGGCAACCGGGATTTTTCCGCCAGCCGGGAAAAGGCCGCTGCTGGAATCAGGCAGCCTTAGACGATGCCTCGGCGGCGCGCAGCCAGCCCAGGCCTTCGACCGTCGTGGTCAAGGGCACGTATTCGCAGCCGACCCAGCCTTTGTAGCCGATGGCGTCCAAGTGGGCGAAGAAGTGCGGATAGTTGATTTCGCCGGTGCCCGGCTCGTGGCGGCCCGGGTTGTCGGCGATCTGAATGTGCGGGATGCGTTCAAGCAGGCGTTCGACCGTGCGGCACAAATCGCCCTCCATGATCTGCATGTGATAGGCGTCGTATTGGAAATACAGGTTGTCATGGCCGACGGCGTCCAGCACCCGTTCCGTCTGGGCCGAGGTATTGAGGAAGAAGCCCGGAATGTCGCGGGTGTTGATGGCCTCGACCAACAGTTTGATGCCCGCGTCATCGAACCGGGGGGCCGCGAATTCAAGGTTCTCGACGAAGGTCTCGAACGCCTTTTCCGGGGCCACGCCGTCGCCGGGAATGCCGGCCAGGCAGTTGACCTGGGGACAGCCCAGCGCCGTCGCGTACTCGATGGCCAGGCCCACGCTGTCCTGGAATTCGCTTTTCCGGTCGGGCAGGCTGGCCAGCCCCCGTTCGCCCTTGGCCCAGTCGCCGGCCGGCAGGTTGTGCAGCACCTGGGTCAGGCCGTTGGACGTCAGCGCGTCGACCAGATCGGCGGCCTTGTAGTCATAGGGGAACAGGTATTCCACGCCCTTGAACCCGACCTTGGCGGCCGCCTGAAAGCGGTCCATGAAATCCAGGTCCTGGAACAGCATGGTGATGTTGGCGTTGAAACGGGGCATGGGATGTCTCCTGCGGTGGTGCGGTCTTTGGCGGCGAGGGTAGCGGCGAGGTCGGGCGGGAGGCAACCGGAAGTGGGTTCCGGCCAAAGGCGCCTCCCGCCCTCCTCGCAGGGACCTCATTCGGCGGGAATCATGTCCCGCTTTTTTTTCTTGCCCGACCTGGGGTCAGGCAGGCCGTCCGTATCCAGGGATGGATCCAGGCAAAGGATCTCCTCGAACTCGTTGACGGCGTCGATCTCCATGCCCATGGCGACGTTGGTCACGCGCTCCAGAATGAATTCCAGAACCACGGGCACCTGGAATTCAGCCATCAGGTCTTTGGCGCGGGCGAAGGCGTCCTTGAACTCGTTGGGGCTGCGCACGCGGATCGCCTTGCAGCCCAGGCCCTCGGCCACGGCGACATGGTCGACGCCGTAATCGCCCAGGTCGGGCGCGTTCACGTTCTCGAAGGAAAGCTGGACGTTGTAGTCCATGTCGAAGCCGCGCTGGGCCTGGCGGATCAATCCCAGGTAGGAATTGTTCACCACCAC
>DNMS01000068.1:0-676 GCA_003488105.1 Rhodospirillaceae bacterium | reverse complement strand
TTGCGCACGCCCAGGGCCGCCGGCAGGGTCCAGCCGAGCGGCCCGGCCTGGCCGGCGTTGATCCAGTTGCGCGCGCCATTGACCTTGAGGAATTGGGCGGCGGCGATCTGGCTCAACCCGATGGTGGTGACGTAGCAGACGTCGCGGCCGAAGGCTTCGGTCATTTCCTGATAGACGCGCTGCGGCTTCAGGGGCACGGCGTCGAAATGGGACTTGCGCTGCATCACTTCCTTGCGGTGGGCGCATTCATTGGCCCAATCCGCACGGTCGGCCAGACGGCCGTCCTCCTTCAACTCGCGCGCCGCCTGCACGAACAGCCCCAGCGCCGCCCCGGCGTCGGACACGATGCCGTAGTCGGGTTCGAACACGCGGCCGATCTGGGTCGGCTCGATATCCACATGCACGAAGGTGCGGCCACGGGTGTAGACGTCGATGGACCCCGTGTGCCGATTGGCCCAGCGGTTGCCGATGCCGAGCACGAAGTCGGAGCGCAAAAACGACTTGTTGCCGTAGCGGTGCGCCGTCTGCAGCCCGACCATGCCGGCCATCAGGGGATGGTCATCGGCGATGGCGCCCCAGCCCATCAGGGTCGGGATCACGGGGATGCCGGTCAGTTCCGCGAATTCGACCAGAAGGTCCTGGGCGTCGGCGTTGATGATGCCGCCGCCGGCGACGA
>DNMS01000334.1:828-2589 GCA_003488105.1 Rhodospirillaceae bacterium | reverse complement strand
TCGTGGGTGATGGTCGACACCTTGCCGTGCATGGGCTTGGGCGCCAGCACGACCTTGGCCCCAAAGGCCTGGCCGATGCACTGATGACCCAGGCACACCCCCAGGATCGGCACCTTGCCAGCGGCGGCGGCGATCAGGTCCAGGCAGATACCCGCCTTGTCCGGATCGCAGGGCCCGGGTGAGATCACGATGCCTTGCGGCTTGAGGGCGAGAACGTCTTCCGGCGTCACCACGTCGTTGCGGTGAACGGTGACCTCGGCCCCCAGTTCCCCCAGGTAGTGCCACAGGTTGAACGTGAAGCTGTCGTAATTGTCGATAAGGACAAACATTCAACACCTTGGACATGGTTTCTGACATGCCGGCGGAATGCCGGACAGGAGCCGTAAAATCGGGCGCCACAATGCCCCTTGGCGTCGCCGTGGGTCAAGGACATTAGCCCTTATGGAACAGCATATATCGGTAGAGTTCAGCCGTTTGACCAGGGCTTTTCGCAGGGGGCCGTCGTCAACAACTCATCAGCGTTGCCGCTGTCTTGGGAGCCCAAGCGCAGTTGCATGATCTTAGGTCGCGAATTCCCGGCGTTCGGCAGCTGGCGGGGCGAAGCCTTTTGCTTTCAGCGATCCCCGGGTGTGCGCCGCCTTGACGGCCCGGGGGCCGGAGGAGTACCAGCACAGATCAAGAACGGGCGTGACGTAACTTATCAAGTGAAAGCAATGACGGAACAGCCCAGCGGACTATTCAAGACGGCGATCAAGGATCCTGCGGTGCGTCTCGCGGCGCTGGGGGGGGGCCTGGCGGGCGCGGTTCTGGTGTTGGTTGTGGTTATGCTGTCCGGCAACGGCCACAAGGACACGCCGGCCGCCGTCCAGTATCCGCCCACACAACAGGGCCAGGTCGCGGAGATCGTGACCCCAGCTCCCCGCCATGTGACGCAATCCGCGACGGCGCCGGAGATGTCGGCGCCAGAGACCGCGCCTGTGACGGACAGTTATCCTACGCTGCCGGTTGCCCGGGTCGAAGAGCAGAAACCGGCCGCGCCGGTGCTTCCCGAAACTCTGCCAGTCGCCGCCGAACAACCGCAAGCCCCCGATACCGCCGTCATGACGCCGCTGCCCAAGGCCGCGCCGCCGCCGCTCGCCGCCAAGCCGATGATCGCCATCGTGATCGACGACATGGGGGTGGATCAGCGGCGCTCGGCCCGCGCCATGAAGCTGCCGGCAAAGGTGACCCTGTCGTTCCTGCCTTATGCCCGTGATCTGAAGAAGCAAGTGGCCGAGGCCGCCGCCCTGGGGCATGAGATCATGCTCCACGTCGCTATGGAGCCGGAAAGCCCGGAAGCCGACCCGGGCCCCAACGTGCTGCTGACGGGCACGCCGGAGGCCGAATTGTTGGCCAACTTGCGTTGGAACCTGGAACAGATGACTGGCTATCAGGGCATCAACAACCATATGGGCAGCCGCTTCACCCGCGATCTTGCCGGCATGCGTCTGGTCATGGGTGAGTTGAAGGCGCGCGGGCTGTTTTTTCTGGATTCCGTGACCAGTCGCGACAGCGTCGGCGCCAAAACCGCCCGCGAGGCGGGGGTGCCCTTTGCCACCCGCGACGTGTTCATCGACCACAAGGACGACGAGGCCTTCGTCAACAAGCAGCTTGCCAAGGTTGAGGCGGAGGCCCGCAAGCGCGGTATCGCCATTGCCATCGCCCATCCCCGCGATATCACGCTGCGCGCGCTGAAGACTTGGCTGACCAAGGTTCAGGCGG
>DNMS01000334.1:502-649 GCA_003488105.1 Rhodospirillaceae bacterium | reverse complement strand
TGGCTGACCAAGGTTCAGGCGGACGGGTTCGAACTGGTCGGCGTTTCCAGGGTGCTGCACCGGCCGCCGGCGGCCCAGACAGGCCTGCCGGAAACCTCCGGCTAGGCTATCCCGCGAACTTCACGGCCTCTTCGGCGGCACGGATCA
>DNMS01000334.1:0-157 GCA_003488105.1 Rhodospirillaceae bacterium | reverse complement strand
CCCCGCCGCACGTTCTCCAATTCGTCGATGATCTCCATGGCGCGGACCTTGGGCGCCCCGGATACCGTGCCCGCCGGAAAGCCCGCATAGAGGGCGTCCAGGGCGTCCAGGTCCGGCTTCAAGGTGCCTTCGACGTTGGAGACGATGTGCATGACGT
>DNMS01000189.1:1822-4429 GCA_003488105.1 Rhodospirillaceae bacterium | reverse complement strand
AGTTCGTCCGACCGCTTCGGCGGGTTCTCCGCCCTGGGGTTGAGCGCCGACGGCAAGCGCCTGGTCTCGCTCACCGACGAGGGCAACCGTCTGGATGCCCATCTGGTCTACGGCCCCGACGGTAACCTGAGCGGGATTACGAATACGGAAATCTTCACCCTGACGGGGCCCGGCGGGATTCCCTTGATCGACAAGTCCATGGCCGATGCGGAATCCATGGCGCCGGGCGTCGATGGCGAGATCATCGTCGCCTTCGAACGCATTCACCGGCTTTGGGCCTATCCGCCGGACCAGACCGAACCAATCCCCCTGCCCCTGCCCGCCGAGATGAAGAACGCCCCCGACAACAGCGGCATCGAGGCCTTGACCCTGCTGGACGACGGCAGCCTGTTCGCCATCGCCGAGGGCAAGGGCCGCGGCGGCACCTATTTGGCTTGGGTCAGCAATCCGAAGGGATGGAGCGTGCTGATCTACCGGACCGAGGATAATTATCGCCCGACCGGGGCCGCGACCCTACCCGGCGGCGACGTGGTGGTGCTCGAACGTTATTTCACCCCGCGTGAAGGGGCCCGGTCGCGCGTCCGGCGCATCAAGGCGGACGGCATCCGCGCCGGCGCCGAGGTGTCCGGCGACCTGCTGGCCGATATCCGCGCCCCCCTGACCGTCGACAATTTCGAAGGCATCGAGGCGATCAAGGGGGCCAAGGGCGAAACCCTGCTGTTCCTGATTTCCGACAACAATTTCAACCGCTTCGGGCCGCAGCGGACGTTGCTGATGATGTTCGAACTGACGGACTGACCGCGTCAGTCCGCCGGGTGCAGGGCCCGGTCCGAAGGCAGCTTCTGTTCGCCCAGGATGTCGGAAAGGATCACCGCCCGGACCTCGTCCGCGTCCAGACCGTGGAGCGCGATCATGTCCTGTGCGTCGGCCAGGATTTCGTCGGCGTCCTGCATCAGCTTCATGCGCTTGAACAGATCCGGATGGCGCAGGCCCAGGCTTTCGCCGATCAGTTCCATATAATTGACGATCTCGAACGGCCATTCGTTCTGATGGCTGACCAGTTCCCGGTGGTCGGCGTGAAACACCCCGGCCAGGACCTGCACGCCCTTGGCCTCGGCCTGACGGAAGGTGCCGGCGATATGGCGTTTCTGAAGGTCCGGCATGGCGTCGAGGGAGGTCAGCTGATAGCCGACCCCGGGCTGTTCCAGGTCGACAAGCTCCAGCCCCGGGATGGCGCCCAACAGCGCCTTCACCGCATCGACCACGCCGGGCGACCCCGGATATTCATGAAGGGCCACACGCTTGTTCACCGGCGTCGTCATCAGCGGGCGCAGGTCGTCCAGGCGATCGGCCAGGAACACGGGCATCATGAGGTTGTCGAAGGGCTTGGGCTGGGCCGGGACGGCGGTCATGATCTCCGACATCTGCATCTGGCAGGTCGGGCACCAGGACACCACCTGGGCTGCCCCCGTGCTGGCGAACCGGTCCATGGTGCTGTTGATCTGGCGTCCGGAATTGGCCGTGTCGCCGGGCCGGAACTGCAGGATGCCGCAACAGTTGGCGGGGCCGCCGAACACTTCGTAGGACACATTCAAACGGTCCAAAATGTCCAGGCACAACAACCCGATGTGCGGCGTCTTCAGCATGTTGCAGCCGGTGTAGAATACGATGTCGGGCGGTGTGTCCCGCTCCGGATGGGATGCCGGGCTAAGCCGGTTCATGAGCTCCGGCGGCAGTTGCAGGCGCGACAGCACGCGCACGCCCCGGCTCATCGCCTTGAAGGCGGCCTTGCCCGCATCCTTGCGTTCGGCCTCGGGCGCCGCCTCGGCCATCCGGCGCCGCGCCATGGCCAGCATGACGCGCGGGTTGATGCCTTCTTCGCAAACGCTAAGGCAATTGCCCGTGCCGCAGCAGGCTCCGGCCCAGGCCGCCGAGACCGCGTCACCCTGGCCATCCCGCAGGATGTCCCGGACCCCGTCCGCGACGGCTTTGCCGTCACCGGCGGCCAGCCCCAGGATCCCCGGCGTCGGGCAGGCCCGCACGCAGGCACCGCAGGCCGTGCAGGCGTCGGCGATGGCGCGCACCTGACCATCCAATCTGTCGATGAAGGTTTCCTGGCCGTCCACGATCTTTGCCTCCGAACGTGATACCCAGACGAAGGCTAGCGGCGGCGGACGGCTACGCGCAATGGAAGTATTGTCACCGGACAATCAAAACGGGAATTTAACAGCCTCTGACACGGTCAGTTCGCGGTCGCCTTTTCGGCCTCGGCGCGCTTGCGCATCTCCGCCGCCAAGCCGGAAAACCCGCTGGCCCGCAACAGGCGGGCATAGTTCACCAGGGTTTCAATGATGTCGGGATGGCCTTCGGGCAGGGTCTTTTCACGCAGGGCCAGACAGCGTTCGTACATCCTGCCTGCCGGCTCGTACCGGCTTTGCCGCTGATACAGCCGCGCCAGCTTGTAGAGCACGGCGGCGACGTCCGGGTGATCGGGCCCAAGCGAGCGTTCCAAGGCCTCCAGTTCCGCCACATAGGCCTGTTCCGTATCGGCCAGACGCGGCGTGTCCGGATAGATCGGCCCCAGGTTGCGCTTGGCCGCCCCCAACC
>DNMS01000189.1:1263-1792 GCA_003488105.1 Rhodospirillaceae bacterium | reverse complement strand
TTTGCCGCTGATACAGCCGCGCGAGCTTGTAGAGCATGGCGGCGACATCGGGGTGTTCCGGCCCAAGCGAGCGTTCCAGGGCTTCCAGTTCCGCCAGATAGGCCTGTTCCGTGTCGGCCAGGCGCGGTGTGTCCGGATAAATCGGCCCCATGTTGCGCTTGGCCTCCCCCAACCGCACGCCAAGGACGGGATGGCGTTTCTCAAGGGCCTTGCGCTGGGCGATTTGCTCGGGCGTTTCCTCGGCGACGGCACGAACCATCAGTTCGGGCGGGGCCGCCGGATCGGCGGCAAGGGCGCGGATGGCCGCCGCATCAACCGGCTGCCCCGCGATCTCGGTCGGCCGGGAATTCCAAGACCGGGCCTCGGCGGGCGACGTCTCGGCCTCGGCCACGACCGGCACCGTTTTCACATCAATTTCCGGGGGCTCGGCGATTGCCGCGATTTCTTCCGGGGCGACGGCGTTCGGTCGGGCGATGGGCGGTGGCGCCCCCCGCAGGGGCAGGCCCGCGGCTTCCGGCGGACGGACACC
>DNMS01000189.1:878-1128 GCA_003488105.1 Rhodospirillaceae bacterium | reverse complement strand
CGCCAATGTCTGCGGCACGTCAATCGGCGGCGTTGCGGTCATCACCGCAGCCTCGGGCACGGCGGCGTCGGCCACCTCGACCGCCGGCGGCAGCGCGGACGGCGCCGGCGCTGGTGCCGATGCCGGTGAAAGGGGCGTTCCCCGCAAGGGCACAAAACTCCGCGCATTTGGCGCCGGCCGCGCGGCCGAAACAGCCGGCTCGGGTGGCGATCCGGCCGTCGGCAAGGCCGCCTCGGGCACGCTGACTTCG
>DNMS01000189.1:0-740 GCA_003488105.1 Rhodospirillaceae bacterium | reverse complement strand
CCTCGGGCACGCTGACTTCGACCGCCGCGACGGCCGGCGGCAGCTTGGCAGCGGCGGTCGGAGGCGACGAGGCCGGAATTGGCGCCAGGACCTCGGCCGGGGGCGGTGGTGGCACCACGGCACCGGCGAGCCGGTAATGGGACAGGACCGGTGCCGACGGCGTGGGCGGCGGCGGAACGGGCACGGGGGCTGCCGCGGACTGGATGGGAGCGGAAACCGGCGCAGACGCCGGGGCCGGGACTGGTCGTGCTGCCGGTTCGGCCTGGGTGCGGATGGGCGGCGGCGATGCCGGGCTCTTCACGCGGGCGGTGGCGATTTCCTGGGCGCGTCGCGCCGCGGCCTCCTGACGGGCGCGGCCCGCCTCGGCCTCGGCCAGGGCCGAACGATAAACGCCGATCACGCCGTGCCGGGCATTTCCGCTGTCGTATAAGGCTTCGGCAATGGTCAAGGCCTGACGGTACAGGGCCGCCGCCTCGGCAAAACGGTTCTGGGTGGCGTAAAGCCCACCAAGCCCGGCCATGGAACGTTCCAGATAACCACCCGCGCGGTCGAACCGTTCCGCCAGCTTCAGGGCCTCCAGATAACGGTCCTCGGCCTCGGCGAGATTGCCCAGCATATGGGCGTGGTCCGCCGGGTCCATCGCCGCCTGCCAGCGGTCCTGGTCGCTTTGCGCCAGCACCGCCGCCGGCGCAAGCGCCAGGCCCGCCGCCAGGGCCCCGGCGGACAGAAACGCAATGATC
>DNMS01000028.1 GCA_003488105.1 Rhodospirillaceae bacterium | reverse complement strand
GGGCGACCGCCATCTGGCGCTGCTCCCAATATTCAAGCTGCTGGCGTGCCGTGATCACGGCGTCGGAGGTCACCATCCGGGGCGTGCCGCCGGACAGAACCAGGATCTCGCGGCCAACGTCGTAAACGGCCTTTTCGCCGCTCGCCGTCTGGCTCGGCGACTTGATCTTGACCGAGCCGTCGGCGTCCAGGCGATAAATCTCCGTGTTGCCGCCGGGGCGCTCCGTATAGAACGCCGTCAACTGGTCGGCCAGCACGGTGATGTCGCCGCGCACGGCCTTGGCGTTGCCCTTGGCCAGGAACACCAGATTGTCCTGCTGCCATTCGATGCCGTTGTCGGCGAAGATTTCGATCGGCGTCTCGTCCCCGGCCCCCAGGTTGAGGGACTGGGCCGTGGCCGCACCAGACAGGCCGGCCAGCATCCAGGCGGCCACAACGGCGGCAAGCATGCGCACGCCCGTCATTTCGCCTCCTTGGCGCCAGGCTTCAGCACCATCTTGGACTTGCCCGTGAACAGGATCGTGCGGCCCTTGTTCAGCAGCCGGAAGCCCTCCGCCTGCAGGGTGCCGAACGGGCCCTGGCCCTTGACCGGATCATCCCCCCGGGCCAGCCCCTCGGCCAGGTCGAGGGTCGCCTTTTCCGTGCGGAATTCGTAACCGGAATCGTGAAACAGATTGACCGAGCCCGCGAGATCCAGCGTCTTGGCGCGCCGCGCATAGATGCCGTTTTCCGCCGTCAGCACCAGCCATGTGCCGTCCTTCAGCGTGATGTCCGCCTTCGGCAGCTCCAGGCCGATACGCATGTCCATGCCTTCGCCGTCGAGTTTTTTGGCGATGTCGGCGGTCACCGCATAGGGCTGGTTATCGTTGTCGGTACCGACATAGCGCGGATTGAGAAGGTTGGGGTCGCCGTCGACGTTGGAGGTGATGGCGGCGAAGCCGATGCGGAACCGCAGGTCCTCGGTGCGCAGATGCGGCCACAGGATGACCAGGGCGATCAACCCGACCGCCGCGACAGGCAACATGACCTTGGCGACCTGGACGAACCCGGAATAGGAGTCCATGGCCATCGTGGTCACGCGATCCCCGCTCGAAGACAGTCGTGGATATGCAGGATGCCGACCGGGCGATCGTTTTCGACCACGAACAGGTTGGTGATCGCGCGCGCGTTCATGATACCGAGCGCTTCGGACGCCAGACGGTCCGGCTCGATGCTGGCCCCGCCTGCCGTCATGGTGTCGCCGGCGCTGCGCGCCAGCACGTTGTCGGCCATGTGGCGGCGCAGGTCGCCGTCGGTGATGACGCCCATCAAGCACCCGGCCGCGTCAACCACGCCCAGGCAGCCGAACCGCTTGGCCGTCATCACCAAAAGGGCCTCGGTCATCGGCATCTCGGGGGCGACCAGGGGCAGCTCGTCCCCCGCATGCATGATATCGGAAACCTTCATCAGGCGGCGGCCCAGCTTGCCGCCCGGATGCAGGGCGTGGAAATCGCCGGACGAAAACCCCTTGCGTTCCAGCAGCGCCATGGCGATCGCATCGCCCAGGCCCATCATCACGGTGGTCGAGGTCGTCGGCGCCAGGCCCATGGGGCAGGCTTCCGGGGAATCGGGATAGATCAGGGCCGCATCGGCGTTGTCGGCGAGCGAGCTTTGCGCCTTGCCGGTGACCGCGACCAGCGGAATGGCGAAACGCTTGGCATAGGCGATCAGGTCGGCGAGCTCCGCCGTTTCACCCGAATTGGACAGCGCGAAGATGACGTCGTCCGATGTGATCATGCCGAGATCGCCGTGCGACGCCTCGGCCGGATGAACGAACATCGCCGGCGTGCCGGTGGAGGCCAAAGTCGCCGCGATCTTGCGCCCGACATGGCCGCTTTTGCCCATGCCGGTGACGACGATGCGGCCCTGGGCGGCGGCCATGATCGCGACGGCGCGCACGAAGATCTCGCCCAGGCTCGCCGACAGGGCCTTCAGCCCGTCGCTTTCGGCGGCCAGGACGCGGCGCGCCACGGCCAGGTCATCGGCGCCGGCCGGGTCCTCGCCGACGATGGCGGTCGCATGGGTGTTGGCTTGGTCCGCGCTCATAATCCCGTTCTTGTCCGTTGCCGATCGGTTTCAGCCGAGGCCACGCCGGAGGCGGGACCTCGGGCGCCAGCAATCTTCATGCCAATATGTCTAATATACTGGCGAATCGCAAAAAAATACGTTGCCTAAATATGCGCCGCCGATTCCCGAGCGTCAACCGGAGGCGGACCGCACGGTGCGGACAGGTCAATGATGGAAGACGTCGACCGCACCCCATCCGGCAAGGTCGAGATCGACCCGCGTGGGCAGGAAATCGAGGCAGGCCTGGAGCAGGTGCTGCCGCCCTTCGCGGGCGATCATGGTGTCGAGTTCCGCCTTGACCCGGTGCAGGTAGAGCACGTCGTTGGCCGCATAGCCCTGCTGGGCCGGGCTGAGGGTCGCGCGCGCCCAGTCGGAGGATTGCTGCTGCTTGTCCAGATCGACGCCGACCAGTTCACGGACCACGTCCTTGAGGCCGTGGCCGTCGGTATAGGTGCGGACCAGTTTGGAGGCGATTTTGGTGCAGTACACGGGCGTGCAGTCGATGGCGAGCCAGCGTTTCAAGGCCGCGATATCGAACCGGGCGTAGTGGAAAATCTTGACCACCGAAACGTCTTCCATCAGCGCCTTCAGGTTGGGCGCCGTCTGCTGCCCGGCCGCGATCTGCACCAGATGGCAGACCCCGTCGCCGCCCGAAAGCTGCACCACGCACAGCCGGTCACGGCTGAGGTCCAGTCCCTGGGTCTCGGAATCGACGGCGACCGAGCCGGTGAAGGTCACACCGTCGGGCAGGTCGCCTTGATGCAAATGAATGACGGGAGTTCCGGATTGACTTGGCGCGTCCATGACACTGCCGCCCTTATGTTCAATCAATCTTTAAGCCGCCCCCCATTGCGAGGGGTAAAGATGGTGCCCAGGAGAAGACTCGAACTTCCACTGCCTTGCGGCAACTGGCACCTGAAGCCAGCGCGTCTACCAATTCCGCCACCTGGGCACGGGCCCCGGCCATGAACCCCGAAGAACGATCGGGAATGGCGCGGGATCGCCGAAAAAACGGCTTGGAACTTGACCCGCCGGAGCAATTCCCCGGCGTGAGCGGCCTTCGTTAAAGGTAGGGCTGTGACTTGTCAAGCATCGCCTCGCGGGGGAACGCCGCGGACCGGGCTTCGGCCCGCCCTCGACACCGGAATTCAGGCCCCTTTGGCCGCTAAGGCAATCGACACATCCGCTTGGCGTTGCTATGTTTTCCCTGAAAAATCACCTGCCGTAACCGGCCGGTCCTCCCCCGGGAGGACCATCCCTTAGGAGGACCATTCCATGGATCGACGCATCGCCACCGTTTTCGGCGCTTCCGGGTTTATTGGCCGCCATGTGGTGCGCCGCCTGGCCGCCGCCGGCTACGGTGTCCGCGCGGCCGGCCGGGATCCGGAATCGGCATTGTTCCTGAAGCCCATGGGCGATGTCGGCCAGGTCGTGCCCTGGCCCGCCGACGTCGCGCGGGCCGATACGGTCGCCGGCGCCGTCCAGGGGGCTGACGTGGTCGTCAATCTGGTCGGCATTCTCTATGAGCGCGGCCGCGCGACCTTCCAGAAGGTCCATGCGGACGGTGCGGCCAACGTCGCCCAGGCGGCGGCCGCTGCCGGCGTCAAACGCTTGGTGCACGTCTCGGCCCTGGGCGCTGACGCCGAATCGCCCGCCAAATACGCGCGCAGCAAGGCAGCCGGCGAGGCCGCCGTGAAGGCCGCCTTCGCCAAGGCGACGATCCTGCGCCCCAGCATCGTGTTCGGGCCCGAGGACGATTTCTTCAACCGCTTCGCCTCGATGGCGCGGCTGTCGCCGGTGCTACCGGTGATCGGCGCCGCCTCAGCCAAGGACGGCGGGCCGAAGTTTCAGCCGGTCTATGTCGGCGACGTGGCCGACGCCGTGATGACGGCGCTCAGCGACGCCAAGGCTCCCGGCCAGGTGTTTGAATTGGGTGGCCCCACGGTCTATTCCTTCCGCGAGTTGATGCAGCTGGTGATGGCCCAGACCGGGCGCAAGCGCTGCCTGCTGCCGCTGCCCTATTGGGCGGCCGAGATCCAAGCCGCCGTGCTGGGCCTGCTGCCCACCCCCCCGCTGACATCGGATCAGGTGCAGCTGCTGCGCCGGGACAATGTCGTCGGCGACAAGGCCAAGACCCTGAAAAATCTGGGCATCGCCCCCCAAGCGGCCGAGGCGATCCTGCCGACCTATCTCATGCGGTTCCGCAACAATGCCTGGCAGGGCGTGCAGAACGCCTGATTTCGCCCCATTTTCGGGCTGAAACGTCGTAACACGCCGGATTCGATCCCGGGCCGGTTCGATCTTATGGCGGTTCGATGGGTTTTCGGTTTGATCCCGATGCGGGTTGAATTCTGAAACGTCCGGGGACAGGCTTTGCCGCCTCAGTACCCCGGCGGCAGCCCCGTGTCGTCCGTCGCCAGGCCCAGCTTGGCGGCGGTGGTGATCAGTTCGCCGAATTCGCGCAGGAACACGGAACCCGGCACCGTGCGCTGGATCAGCACGCTGCGGCGGTCGTTTTCATCGACCTTGCGGCGCACGAAATGCAATTCGGACAGGCGGTCGACGGCACGGGTCACCGCCGGCTTGGACACCTTGAGGATATCCGCCATGCCGCGCACCGTATGGGGCGGCGGCGTCAGATAAACCGTCAGCAGCAGCGCCATCTGGCGCGCCGACAGGTCCGGGGCGTCCAGGCG
>DNMS01000393.1:8742-9039 GCA_003488105.1 Rhodospirillaceae bacterium | reverse complement strand
TTGATGGTCGCCATGAAGGCGTTGAAGATCACCGGCTTGCCGCCGCAGCTGACGTGAATCTGGTCGCGGGCGTAGTCCAGGCCGCTGTCGCGCTTGAACTTGGCGATGATGGCGTCCTTCAGCGCGTTGGTCCCGGCGATGGGAGTATAGGTCGTCTGGCCCTCGCGCATGGCCCGGATCGCCGCTTCCATCACGTGGTCCGGGGTCGGAAAGTCGGGCTGGCCCGAGGATAGGGAGATGATGTCCCGTCCCGCTTCCTTCATTTCGCGGGCGCGCTGCGTCATCACGGCGGAGGGC
>DNMS01000393.1:7980-8447 GCA_003488105.1 Rhodospirillaceae bacterium | reverse complement strand
AGGTTTCGATGCGGTCCATGCGGGCCGCGAATTCCAGATCGGTCATGGTGGATCCTGTGTCGGCGGAAGTGGCGGCGCCCATGGTCCCCGTTTTCAGGACCGCGTCAAGAGGCGGCGCTATCACGACGATATTTTGAATTGATCCAACCTCTGTTCAGAGCAGGTTCAATGTAATCCCACTTACGATCAGGTATCTGACGGTCTTCGCCACCGCGACCAGCACAAGAAAACTCCAAAACGGCTCGCGCAGCACCCCCGCAGCCAGGGTCAGGGGATCGCCGATGACCGGCACCCAACTCAGCAGCAGGCTCCACCGGCCATAGCGATGATACCAGCCGACGGCCTTGTCCAACTGTTCGGGTTTGGCCGGAAACCATTTGCGGTCGCGGAAATGCTCGACCCAGCGGCCGAGCGCCCAGTTGACGACGGCGCCCAGGGTGTTGCCCAGGCTGGCGACCGCGATCAGA
>DNMS01000393.1:6950-7816 GCA_003488105.1 Rhodospirillaceae bacterium | reverse complement strand
CAGGCTGGCGACCGCGATCAGCAGGGCGACGCTGTAATCACCGGACAGGAGCAGCCCCGCGAGCCCGATTTCCGACTGCGCGGGCAGGATCGTCGCGGCCAGAAAGGCGACCGCGAACAGCCCACCATAGGCGGCGATGTCACCGGCCATGGGGCCACATGAAATGCAGGTCGTCGATGACATAGGGGTGGGCGTGACGATGATCGCCGCGATGTTCTCCCGACGCCAGATGCGGATGGCCGTCCGGCAGATCGGGATGTTCGTGTTCCATGGTCTCGGGATCGGAGGCGGGCCACAACAGGACCGCGCCGATGACACTGGCGCCGGCGAGGCTGCCCAGAACCAGGGCGCTGACCGGCAGGCCCATGACGGCCCCGATCCAGCCCGCCACCGGATAGGTCAGCAGCCAGCAGGCATGGGACAGCGCGAACTGCGCGGCGAAGATCGCCGGACGGTCTTCGGCATGGGCGGAGCGTCTGAGCAGGCGTCCCGAGGGTGTCAGCGCCAGGGAATACCCGCAGCCGAGAACGAACCACAATCCCAGGAGCATTGTGAATCCGTCCACCACCGCCGCCGTTGCGGTACCGGCGGCCAGGACGATGCCGCCCGCCAGGATCGCATTCCGGTCCGGCACACGCGCCAACAGACGCGGCAGGGCAAGGGCGACCGCCATCGACCCGCCGCCGAATGCCGCGAGGGCCAGGGCCGTCTGTTGCTCGGCGAAGCCCAGCCGGGACTGCACGAACACCACCGTGTTCACCAACACCATCGCCCCCGCCGCCGCGACGGCCAGGTTCACCGCCATCAGGCCGCGCAGGCGGGGCGTGGCGAGAAAGATGCGCGCTCCCCGGAACAGGCGGTCGTAC
>DNMS01000393.1:3679-6791 GCA_003488105.1 Rhodospirillaceae bacterium | reverse complement strand
GGCGGTCGTAGATGCTACGCCCCTGACTGGGGCGAGGCGACGGCAGGGCGACCGACAGCACAAACAGGGCGGACAAGACGAACCCCAACGCCGTGCCCATGAACAGGTCGTGGAAGGTAATGACCGTCAGCAGTGCGCCGGCGATGGCCGGGCTGAGCAGATTTTCCAGATCATAGGCAAGGCGGGACAGGGACAGGGCCTTGGTGTAGTCGCCTTCGTCCGGCAGGACGTCGGGGATGGTCGCCTGGAAGGTCGGGGTGAAGGCGGCCGAGGCCGACTGCAGGACGAAGATCAGGAGGTAGACCTGCCAGACATGGGTCACGAAGGGCAGCATCAGCGCCACGCCGGCCCGGACGGCATCGAGCGAGACCAGGAACGCACGCCTGGGCAGCAGCCCCGCGAAGGCGCCGGCGACCGGGGACAATCCCACATAGGCGGCCATCTTGATGAACAGGGCCGTGCCGAGAACGGCCCCTGCCTTGTCGCCCGCGATATCGTAGGCCAACAGGGCAAGCGCGACCGTACTCAGGCCGGTTCCGACGAGAGAGATCGCCTGGGCGAGAAATAGGTTCCGGTAGGTTCTGTCCGCGAGGACGCCCAACATGGCCGCGCCCGATCCGTCCGTGGTCAAAGATACTTGGCGATGGCCTTGAAGTCGGCGATTTCCTGCCGCTGTTCGGCGTCCATCGGGCCGACGACGGTATCGAGACAGTGGTCCAGGTGGTCTTCGATCAGCGTCGTCTTGGCATTCGCCACGGCGCTTTCGACAGCGTGCAGCTGCTGCGCCACGTCAAGGCAGGGGCGGCCTGCCTCAATCATCTCAATGACCTTGCGCAGGTGACCGTGCGCCCGTTTCAGGCGGTTGATCACAACCGGGTGACTTTGATGTCTGTGCGTTCCGTCCATGCTTGATCCTATCCCCCAGGATAGGATATGGTCAAGCCAATGATGCACCAGCAACCACGATGCAATTCAACGATAGGAACCCAATGATCAGAACTGTTGCAGGGGTGGCCTTGGGCGCCCTTTTCCTTTGTCTCGCAAGCATTGACGTTGCGCAGGCCCATGCCGTCGCGCAGGGCGACAAGGGCTACATCATGGAAGTGTCCGGCATCCTGCTGGCGCCGTTCACCTATCTGGGCGCCAAGCACATGGTGACGGGCTACGACCACATCCTGTTCCTGTTCGGCGTGATCTTCTTCCTCTATCGGATGAAGGATATCGCGATCTACGTCAGCCTGTTCGCCGTCGGTCATTCGACGACCATGCTGCTGGGCGTGTTGTTCGACTTCGGCATCAACAGCTACCTGATCGACGCCATCATCGGCTTCTCCATCGTCTACAAGGCGCTCGACAACATCGGCGCCTACCGGCGCTGGTTCGGCTTCCAGCCCAACACCAAGGCGGCGACCCTGATCTTCGGGTTCTGCCACGGCTTCGGTTTGGCGTCCAAGATCATCGACTACGACATCGCGTCGGACGGACTGATTCCTAACCTGCTGGCTTTCAACGTCGGCGTTGAACTGGGTCAGCTGACGGCGCTGGCCGCGATCCTCGTGCTGATGGGCTGGTGGCGGCGGACCGACAATTTCATGCGCAACGCCTACACAGCGAACGTCGTGATGATGAGCGCCGGATTCATCCTCATCGGCTACCAGCTGACCGGCTATTTCGTATCCTGATCCCGAAAGGAACTTTCATGTTCAATTCCGAAGTCCCCTCAAAAACCGAACTTCCGACCACCGGCAAGCTGCTGCGTTCCACTCTCTATGCCCTGGTCTCGGCGGGCGTGATTCTCATCACCATCGTGCTGCCGGCCGAATACGCTATCGACCCCACCGGCATCGGGCGCGTCCTGGGCCTGACCGAGATGGGCGAGATCAAGATGCAATTGGACAAGGAAGCGGAAGCCGACCGCCAAGGCGGCCAGACGCCCGCCGCGCCGGGGAACCAATCGAGCCTTTCCAGCAGCCTGTTTGCCGGCTGGCTGATCGGCACAGCCCATGCCCAGGCCAAGGATTCCACATGGAAGGACGAAATTTCCGTGACCTTGAAACCCGGCCAGGGAGCAGAGGTCAAGCTCTCCATGGCCAAGGGCGCCAAGGCCGAGTTCTCATGGACAGTCAAGGACGGTGCCGTAAATTACGACCTGCACGGCGACGGCGGGGGCCAGAACATCAGCTACAAGAAAGACCGCAAGGTTGAGAAGCACAGCGGCACCCTGGAAGCCGCCTTCGACGGCAACCACGGCTGGTTTTGGCGCAACCGTGGCCGTAAGGACGTTACGGTCATTTTGCGTGTGCGGGGAGACTATACCGAAGTCAAACGGATGATTTGACACGGCCCGCGGGTCGCCTGCTTCGGCTCAGAAGCGGGCGTCCTGCCTCATTTTTTTGAAGGGTCGACGCATTTCACGCATCGGCAGCCGATCGGCGCGATATATTCCTCGAAGTACTCCTTGCCGTAATCGTAGGTGATTTCCTCACCCGCCTTGATCGGCCGGATCGCCTCAATGGTGATGCGCTTTTCATCATGGCTGACAAACGCTTTGGCGTTCGGCCGACAGGAATGGTTGATGTAGCGCGCCAGGTTGGAACGCGGCGAGCCGTCGATGTAATGCTTGTCATTCAGCTGAAACAGATACCGGTTCGGCTTGGCGTCGGCGTTCTTGGTGCTGATACGGGGCCCCGTGTACTCGATGAGTTCTTCGGACTTCTTGAAATCCCGAAGGGCGCGCAGGCCGAGCCCGGCGGACGAACGGAACACTTTGAATTTTTTGGATTGCTTCTTCATGCCGGTTCACGGTGGTGGCGGGTGTAGCCGTTCTTATCGGCAATTGGGTCCGCCGCGGTCAAGATCACGTTCAGCTTCTCGCCTCGGCGAGAGATGCCGCCAGCCCCCCCAGGCTGCGCACCAAATCCACGATCTCGGCCACGCCCGCCCCCGTCTTCATGTTGGTGAAGACGAAGGGACGGTCGCCGCGCATGCGTTTGGCGTCGCGGTCCATGACGGCCAAATCGGCGCCGACATGGGGGGCCAGGTCCGTCTTGTTGATGACCAGGAGGTCCGAGCGGGTGATGCCCGGCCCGCCCTTGCGGGGGATTTCCTCGCC
>DNMS01000393.1:0-3445 GCA_003488105.1 Rhodospirillaceae bacterium | reverse complement strand
CCGGAAAGGTTTTCCGCATTTCCGCCACGGCGGCCAGGTTGATGGAGGCGTCCTCGCGGATCGCCGTATGCGGGCAGCCGCCCGTTTCCACGCCCATGATGCGCTCGGGCGCCAGGGCACCGCGCCGCGTCAGGGCCTCGGCGTCTTCCTTGGTATAGATGTCATTGGTGATGGCGCAGATGTCGTAAGTCTCTCTGAAACTCCGGCAGAGCTGTTCCATCAGCGCCGTCTTGCCGGAGCCGACGGGCCCGCCGATGCCGACGCGGAGCGGTCCATGGGGGGATATGGTCATGATCTGAAAAGCCTCGTGTACTGGGTTTCGTGGCGCATGGCGGCCACGTCGGCAAGAAAGGCACAGCCGCCGAGGGCGGCAAGGTCCGCGGTCTGGGCGGCGGTGGCCGTTCGCGCCACGGCGTCTTCCAACGCCGCCAACACGCGCTGGCCGTCGGTCTGTCCGAGCGGGATCAGGCGCACGCCCGCGGAAATCAGGTTGGCGGCCACGGCATGAACATAGGCGTGGAGCGCCGCCTCCAGCGGCAGGCCGTGTCCCGCCGCGGCCCAGGCGACGGCCACCGGATAGGCGCAGTCGCCGGGGATCAAATCTGTATCGTCGTCGTCCCAGGGCCAGCTGGCCCGCGTCGCCAGCAGGAAGGCGTTGCCCTGGGCCGTGGTCTCCAGCCGCCGTTCCGACGACGGCGACAAGGCGACGGCCAGATCGTTGATCTCCGCCAGCGCGGCCCCGTCCCCTGCGGCGGCAGCGTCATGGCTGCGGGCGAACAGCACGGCGTCGGACCAGGCCCCGCCATGGGCCAGCAGGTCGCGCAGCCAGCGTTCCAGCCCCGCCCGGTCGGCCACCGCCCCCGTTTCCACCGCCCATTCCAGGCCGTGACTGTAGGCGAAGGCGCCCACGGGATAGCCCGGTGACAGCCAGGCGAGCAGGCGGTAGAGCGACCCGCTATCCATGGGAATGGCTTCCATGCCCATGGTGATGCCCGTGGTCATCCCCGTGATCATGGCCATGGGTGCGGCCATGGCCGTAGGCCCCGCCTTCCGGGTTGAAGGGCGCGGAGACATGCGCGACATGGGCGCCCAGCTTGACCAGCATGTCCTCGATCACATGGTCGCGGCGGATGTGCAATCGATCCCCCAGCAATTCCGTCGGCAAGTGGCGGTTGCCCAGGTGCCAGGCGACGCGGACCAGATGGTCGGTATCGTCGCAGGTGACCTCGGCCAGCGGTTCCGCCGCCGCCGTCACCGCGACCAGCCGACCGTCGTCGAGCACCAGACCGTCGCCGTCGGCCAGGGCCTCCGCCTCGGCCAGATCCAACAGGAACGCCAGCCCGTTCACGCCGGTCATGGCCAGCCGTCGCCGGTGACGGTGGTCGAAGTCCAACACCACCGTATCGGCGGCCGCCCCCGACCACTCCCCTTTCCGCCTGAGCGCCGTTGCCCGAAGCATCGATCTCTCCCGTCTGTTCAAACCGTCACCCCCCTCACCCAACTTCGGCTAGGCCCGGCTTCGCCGCGCCAAGCCTATGTAACCCTCTCCCCCTTAAGGGGGAGAGGGCAGGGTGAGGGGGCTGTTCATTGTCGCGACACCTCGTCCTAGAAAAGGAAATACCGCTGCGCCATGGGCAGCACATCGGCGGGCTCACAGGTCAGCAGTTCCCCGTCGGCCCGCACCTCGTAGGTTTCCGGGTCGACCTCGACCTTGGGTGTGGCGTCGTTCAGAACCATGGACTTCTTGGAAATGCCGCCGCGCGTGTTTTCGACCGCCAGCAACTCCTTGGCCACACCCAGATGACGGGCAAGGCCGTCGTCGAGCGCCGCCTTGGACACAAAGGTCACGCCGGATGCCGCCATGGAGCGCCCGAAGGCGCCGAACATGGGGCGGTAGTGCACGGGTTGCGGCGTCGGGATGGAGGCGTTGGGATCGCCCATGGCCGCCGCCGCGATGGTGCCGCCGATCAGGATCATGTCCGGCTTGACCCCGAAGAAGGCCGGCGACCACAGGACAAGATCGGCGCGCTTGCCGACCTCGACCGACCCCACATGCTTCGACAGCCCATGGGCGATGGCCGGGTTGATGGTGTACTTGGCGATGTAGCGTTTGACGCGCAGGTTGTCGTTGTCCCCCGTCTCGCCCGCCAGGCGGCCGCGCTGGCGCTTCATCTTGTCGGCGGTCTGCCAGGTGCGGATCAGCACCTCGCCCACCCGGCCCATGGCCTGGCTGTCCGACGCGATGATGGAGAACGCCCCCAGGTCGTGGAGGATGTCCTCCGCCGCGATGGTTTCCTTGCGGATGCGGCTTTCGGCGAAGGCGACGTCTTCGGGGATATTGCTGTCCAGGTGATGGCAGACCATCAGCATGTCCAGATGTTCCTAAAGTTCCAGGAGTTGTATTTGTAACTCTACTGGTTCCAATTTTTTGATTTAGTGCTGTCTGCGAGTTGTTACCAAGAACTCCCATGATAACGGGAACTTGTTGGTCCTGCCCATCAAGGAAGAATCCAAACACCATATTCCCCTGTCGGAGATTTGGTGTTGCTTTAGCTCCAGCCTGACCACCACCCGCAGTGATGGGATACATTACATTTGCCCAAGGCAATTGATCGTCGGGGATTGTTTCTTGTCCCTGATCATGAAGACCAATAATCCTTACCTTATATCTTCTACCCCATCCAGGAATACTATTTTTGTTTGGATATTTTCCTGGGAGAATATTATCTCTCCATACAGAGTCGTCAGCAATCTGCCCGACCCACCATAGAAAAGATGCCCCAAGAAAACCAGAATTAAATAGAGATCCTCCTTCCATTAGTCCTCGTATATCCTACATTCGTCAGCATCAGGTTCCATCTCACAGAAAAGTTCTAGTGGAGTGGGGTCATGATGATCTCCTGCCTCAATATCTTTCTTATGATTATCAACATATACATTGAGTTCAGTTAGTTCACCTTCAATGTGACGACGTTGTTGGGGTGAAGTAGTTGGATCGTCAAGGATCTTTTTGTCTACTTCGATATGCTTTTCTACACTTTCCATTTTTAATTTGTTATACTAGTTTTACTTGCTTTTCCAGTCTTACCAAATGAATCTCTTGCTAAAGATAGTTTGGTAAAAGTTCCTTCAGTTACGTGAATGTAATGCGTAAGTCCTGCTATAATATATAGTCCACTATTTTGCTTGCTTACATTCTCTGCTTTTTTCTCCTCCAGTTGTGGTACATCTAAGTATACCATCTCTCCGGCATGAAGGGAGAAATCTCCTGGAATCGTGACATTAGCCATAGAAGAAAAGAACTGATTATATCTCATGATTGACTGGTTTAAAATCTCCTTATACTCAAAATTTTGTTCGTCCTTCTTTTCAAGTTGTTGTTTCGTATCACCAGTTGCTAGTGTTCCTTTATCAAGAAGATAATAAGTTGTTCTTGTAAACTCTT
>DNMS01000364.1:8770-9362 GCA_003488105.1 Rhodospirillaceae bacterium | reverse complement strand
GCGGCCCGTGAGCCGCTGGCCAACCCGTCGGGCAGGGGAAAGCGCAGGTTGGGCCGGCGCGGGATCACCGCGTCCAGGCGCTGGCCCTGCATGGCGGGCATCAGCCCCCGGCGGACGGTTTCGACTTCGGGCAGTTCGGGCATGGTGCATCTTCGGGCAAGGAAACGACGGGGAAGGCCCAAGGAACGTAGCCTGTCCCGGCCGGTTACGCTATGTTCCATCGCCATGATCAAAGAGACGCCCGAAACCCCTGATAACGCGGACACATCCGCGGCCCCCGGCACGACTCACTTCGGCTTCCGCCAGGTCGCCGAAGACGAAAAGGCCGGCCTGGTGCGGGGCGTGTTCGACAGCGTCGCGTCCAAATACGATCTGATGAACGACCTGATGTCGCTCGGCATCCACCGGCTGTGGAAATCGGCCATGCTGGACTGGCTGCGGCCCCGGCCCGGCATGACGCTGC
Source organism: Rhodospirillaceae bacterium (assembly GCA_003488105.1). The sequence continues at coordinate 8,899 of DNMS01000364.1, read as the reverse complement.
TGGACGTCGGCGGCGGTACCGGCGACATCGCCTTCCGGTTTCTGGAGCGGGGCGGCGGGCCGGTCGCGGTCTGCGACATCAACACGGAAATGCTGAAAGTGGGCAAGGCCCGCGCCATTGATAAAGGCA
>DNMS01000364.1:0-8657 GCA_003488105.1 Rhodospirillaceae bacterium | reverse complement strand
TGCTGAAGGTCGGCAAGGCCCGCGCCATCGATAAAGGCATGCTGAAGGGCCGGGACGCGGGCGGCATCGACTGGATCACCGGCGACGCCGAGCGCCTGCCTTTCCCCGACAATTCCTTCGACGCCTATACCACGGCTTTCTGCATCCGCAACGTGACCCATCCGCAGAACGCCCTGGCCGAGGCCCGGCGCGTGCTGAAGCCGGGCGGCCGGTTCCTCTGCCTGGAATTTTCCAAAGTCGCCCTGCCGGTGCTGGACGAAATCTACGACCGCTGGTCCTTCAAGGTCCTGCCCGTGCTGGGCGAGAAAATCGCCGGCGACCGGGAGTCCTACCAATATCTGGCGGAAAGCATCCGCCGCTTTCCGCCGCAGGAGGAATTCAAGGCCATGATCGGCGCCGCCGGCTTGGCCCGCGCCGAATACCGCAACCTGACGGGCGGGATCTCGGCCATCCATTCCGCCTGGCGCACCTGAGACCGGCCCGGGACCCTGAACGCATGAGCGGCCATCTTTCCAATCTCTGGCGCCTGTTCGCCATCGCCCGCCTGCTGGCGCGCCACGACGCCCTGTTTCCCCTGGAAGACCTGGGCGTCGCCCCGGCCGTGGCCAAGGCGGCCAAGCTGTTGTCCAAACGCTCCGTGCCGGGCCGCCCCGGCCAGCGCCTGGCCAATGCCCTTTCCGAGGCCGGCCCCAGTTTCATCAAGCTGGGGCAGGCGCTGTCGACCCGCCCGGATTTGCTGGGCGAGGAAATCACCCAGGACCTGGCGCAGTTGCAAGACGACCTGCCGCCGTTTTCCACCGACCTGGCCCGCCAGACCATCGAGCAGGAATTCCAGGTGCCGGTGGACACCCTGTTCGCGTCCTTCGACGACGACCCCGTGGCCGCCGCCTCCATCGCCCAGGTCCATTTCGCCGAAACGACGGAAGGCGAGAAGGTCGCGGTCAAGATCCTGCGCCCGGGGATCGAGGCCCGGTTCCGCCGCGATCTCGACCTGTTCCGCTGGGCCGCCCGGGTGATGGAGCGCGCCCGCCCGGACCTGAAGCGCCTGAAACCCCGCGAGGTGGTGGAAACCATCGCCCAGTCGGTCGAGCTGGAAATGGACCTGCGGTTCGAAGCCGCCGCCGCCGCCGAAATGGCCGACAATTTCGCGGGCGACGATACCTTCGTCATCCCCGCCGTCGATTGGGCGCGCACGGGATCGCGGGTGCTGACGACGGAGCGCATCGACGGCTTCCCCATCAATGACGTGGACGGCATCGTCGCCGCCGGGATCGATCCCAAGACCGTGGTCGAGAACGCCGCCCGCGCGTTCTTCAACCAAGTGTTCCGCGACGGCTTTTTCCACGCCGACCTGCACCCGGGCAATCTGTTCGTGATGGAAGACGGCGCCATCGGCGCCGTCGATTTCGGCATCATGGGCCGGGTGGATAAAAAGACCCGGCGCAACCTGGGCGAAATGCTGCTGGGCTTCCTGACCCGCGATTACCGCCGCGCGGCGGAGGTGCATTTCGAGGCCGGCTGGGTGCCCCGCGACAAATCCGTCGACGCCTTCACCCAGGCCTGCCGCTCCATCGCCGAGCCGATCCTGGACAAGCCCCAGCACGAGATTTCCATCGGCCGCCTGCTGGGCCAGCTGTTCCAGGTCACGGAAACCTTCGCCATGGAAACCCAGCCGCAATTGCTGCTGCTGCAGAAAACCATGCTGACCGCCGAGGGCGTAAGCCGCAAACTCTACCCCGACACCAACATGTGGGTGCTGGCCCGGCCGCTGATCGAAGACTGGATGCGCGCCAACCTGGGCCCGGAGGCCAAGATCATGGACACCTTCCAGGGCCTGGCCGAGGCGGCGGAACGCCTGCCCCGCGTCATGGAAGATCTGGAGATCGGCGCCCGCAGACTGGCCGAAGGCCGCCTGACCCTGGACCCGGAAACCGTGCGCCTGCTCCGCGACGGCGAAGACAAACCCCGCACGCCGGTCCTGCTCTGGATCATCGTCGCGATCCTGGCGGTGATTTTTACCTATAATTTGATGGACTGACGGACGGCACCCGTATCTTGCCGGGGGGTAATATTTACTTTAAGTACACTGTTCTTTGCGTATTTATAGGGGCCGGGATTGGTCGGCCAGCAAGGGACATCGGGAAAATATGCTTTCCGGAAAACGCATTCTGTTGATCGTCACGGGCGGGATCGCCGCCTATAAGACGCCGGATCTGGTCCGCCGCTTGAAGGAGCGGGGGGCCCAGGTGCGCTGCGTGCTGACGGCCGGCGGGGCGCAGTTCGTGACGCCCTTGGCGCTCGGCGCCGTGTCCGGCGACAAGGTCTACCAAGACCTGTTCGACCTGACGGACGAGCAGGAAATGGGCCATATCCAATTGTCCCGCGACGCGGACGTGATCCTGGTCGCCCCGGCCTCGGCCGACGTGCTGGCCAAGATGGCGGGCGGGCTCGCCACCGATCTGGCGACCACGGCCCTGCTGGCCACGGACAAGCCGGTGATGGTCGCCCCCGCCATGAACGTGCGGATGTGGGAACACGCGGCGACCCAGGCCAATATCGAGACATTGACATCGCGGGGCGTCACCGTGATCGGCCCGGACGAGGGCGACATGGCCTGCGGCGAATTCGGCCCCGGGCGCATGACCGAGCCGCTTGCCATCGCCCAGGCCCTGATCGATTTCTTCCACGGCGGCCAGCCCCTTCGGGGCAAGCACGCCCTGGTCACCAGCGGGCCGACCCATGAGCCCATCGACCCCGTGCGCTATATCGCCAACCGGTCGTCCGGCAAGCAGGGCCATGCCATCGCATCGGCGCTGGCGGCCCTGGGCGCCCGCGTGACCCTGGTCACCGGGCCGGTCACCCTGAAGGACCCCATCGGCGTCGCCACGGTGCATGTGGAGACGGCCCGCGACATGCTGGCCGCCTGCACGGAAGCCCTGCCCGCCGATATCGCCGTCTGCGCCGCCGCCGTGGCCGATTGGCGCACCGCCGACGCCGCGCCCGAAAAGATGAAAAAGGACGGCAAAGGCCTGCCGGCCCTGGCCTTGGCCGAAAACCCGGACATCCTGGCGACCCTCGCGGCCCCCGGAAAGAGCCGCCCGGCCCTGGTCGTCGGCTTCGCCGCCGAGACGGAAAACGTCGTCGGCCATGCCGTCGCCAAGCTGAAAAAGAAGGGCTGCGACTGGATCTGCGCCAACGACGTGTCGCCGGAAACGGGCACCTTCGGCGGCGATATGAACCGGGTGCATCTGGTCACCGGGGCGGGGGTCGAGGATTGGCCGCCGCAAACCAAGACCCAGGTGGGTGAACGCCTGGCACAGCGCATCGCCGATCATGTCGCGGCATCGGCCGCGACGACGAACACGGACGCCGAATGAGCGCGCTTTCCGTCCCCGTTCAGCGCCTGCCCCATGGCGCGGACTTGGCCTTGCCGGCCTATGCCACGGCGGATGCCGCGGGATTGGACCTTTTGGCTGCTTTGGATCAATCCATGATCCTTAAACCCATGGCCCGCGCCCTGGTGCCCACGGGCATCGCCATCGCCCTGCCCCGGGGGTATGAGGCGCAGGTGCGCCCGCGCTCCGGCCTGGCCGCCAAGCACGGGATCACGGTGCTCAACAGCCCGGGCACGATCGACGCCGACTACCGCGGCGAGATCAAGGTTATTTTGGTAAACCTAAGTTTGGAATCCTTTGAAATTGAGGCCGGCATGCGCATCGCCCAGATGGTGATCGCGCCGGTCACGCAAATCGCCTGGGATGAGCGGGCGGACCTGGACGACACGGCCCGGGGGGCCGGCGGGTTCGGGTCGACGGGAACGGGGGGAAGCTGACCATATGCTGCGACTGTCGAAAAAGACCCTTTACGCCATCGAGGCGGTGCTGGACGTGGCCTATCACATGGGGGCGCAGCCGGTGCAGAGCCGCGACATCACGCGCCGCCAGGGCATTCCCCGGCGCTATCTGGAACAGGCCCTGCAGCAACTGGTAAAGGCGGACATCCTGGTCGGCGTGCGGGGGCCCAAGGGCGGCTACCGCCTGGCCCGTGAGCGGCGGCGCATTTCCGTGGGCGACATCGTGCGCGTGATCGCGGGCGCCGATGGCGGCGACGACATTCTCGAGGACGCCGACGGGTCGGACCTGGGGCTCAAGGTGGTGCGGCCCCTGTGGGCGGAACTGCGCGAAGCCGCCATGGTTCGCCTGGATGCCACGTCGATCGACGAGCTTTGCCTCAAGGCCCATCAGGCCGGGGTCGACAGCGAAGGCCGGCCCAACCTGGATTTCACGATCTAGCATCCTCATCTAAGAGGAAACCATTCGGAGGAGACGAGTTCCATGGACACGGCAAAGGGTGCCCGCGCGCAGGGAGAATTCCGGGGTCGCATCTACGACAGCATCATCGACACGGTGGGCGCCACGCCCCTGGTCCGCCTGAAGCGCATGGCCGAGGACGCGGGCGTGACCGCCGATATCGTCGGCAAATGCGAATTCTTCAACCCGCTGTCGTCGGTCAAGGACCGCATCGGCCTGAACATGATCGAAGCCGCCGAACGGGACGGCCGCATCAAGCCGGGCGCCACGTTGGTCGAACCGACCTCGGGCAACACGGGCATCGCCCTGGCCTTCGTCGCCGCCGCCAAGGGCTACCGCCTGATCCTGACCATGCCGGAAAGCATGTCGCTGGAACGGCGCAAGATGCTCTACCTTCTGGGCGCCGAGCTGGAACTGACCCCGGCCCCCCAGGGCATGCGCGGCGCCATCGAGCGCGCCAAGGAGATCGTCGACGCCACGCCGGGGGCGATCATGCTGCAACAGTTCGAAAACCCGGCCAATCCGGAAGTCCACCGCAACACCACGGCCGAGGAAATCTGGAAGGACGCCGACGGCAAGGTCGATGTGCTGATTTCCGGGGTCGGCACGGGCGGCACGCTGACCGGCTGCGCCCAGGTTCTGCGCAAGTACAACCCGAAGCTCAAGGTCGTCGCCGTCGAGCCCGAGGATTCCGCCATCCTGTCCGGCGGCCTGCCGGGGCCGCACAAAATTCAGGGCATCGGCGCCGGTTTCGTGCCGGCGAACCTGGACACCAAGGAAATCGACGAAGTGCTGCAGATCGGCAACGACCGCGCCATCGAAACGGCGCGCAAGATCGCGCGCCTGGAAGGCCTGCCCTGCGGGATTTCGTCCGGGGCCGCCGTGGCGGCGGCACTGGAACTGGCGGCCCGCGACAATCTGGTGGACGCCCGCATCGTCATCATCCTGCCCAGCTTCGCCGAACGCTACCTGTCGACCGATCTGTTCGCGGGCCTGGGCGAATAGGCCGAGCCATGGAGTTCACGGATTTTTCCGAGGATCAGGTCAACCGCTACGCCCGGCACATCCTGCTGAAGGAAGTTGGCGGCATCGGGCAGGCCAAGCTGCTGTCGAGCCGGGTTCTGGTCATCGGCGCCGGGGGGCTGGGATCGCCCGTGCTGCTGTATCTGGCCGCTGCCGGGGTCGGCACCATCGGCGTGGTTGACGACGATACGGTCGACCTGTCCAATCTGCAGCGCCAGATCGTCCATCAGACGGCCTCGGTCGGCACACCCAAGGTGGAAAGTGCGAAGGCGACCCTGGCCGCCATCAACCCGGACGTCACCCTGGTCCCCCATTTCGAACGCATCACGCCGGACAACGCCCTCGACCTGATGGCCGGTTACGACCTGATCGCCGACGGCTCCGACAATTTCGAAACCCGGTTCCTGATCAACGACGCGGCCTATTTCGCCGGGAAACCTCTGGTTTCGGCCGCCATCCTGCGCTTCGACGGCCAATTGGCGACCTTCAAGGCCCATGAAACCGACGGCGACGGCCATCACGGCCCCTGCTATCGCTGCATCTTCCGCGAAGCCCCACCGCCGGGCCAAATTCCGTCCTGCGCCGAGGCCGGGGTGTTGGGGGCGCTGTGCGGCACCATGGGATCGTTGCAAGCGACGGAAATCCTGAAAGAGCTTCTCGGCACCGGCGACAGCCTGTCGGGTCATCTGATGGTTTACGAAGGGCTTGCCGCCAATTTCCGCAAGATCAAGGTCAAGGCCGATCCGGGCTGCCCGCTGTGTGGCGACAATCCGACGATCACCGATCTCTCCAGCCATGAGGGGGCCTCGGATGGCCGAACCTGCGCCGCCGGCTGACACCACACCGCCCGACAAGCTGTCGGTCATCGTCTATGCGGGCGAATACGACAAGATTCACTATGCCCTGGCGACGGCGGCGGCGGCGGCGGCCATCGGCCGCGCCGTGACCCTGTTCTTCACCATGGACGCCTGCAAGGCATTGGGCGCCGACGACGCCTGGCGCGACCTGCCCGTGGGCCAGGGCCTGGGCGACCTGGACCATGTGCAGCCGGGCGGCACCCTGGACGACCGTTACGAGGCCCAGGGGGTCGCGACCTTCGAGGTCCTGCTCGCGGCCTGCGTCGAAATGGGCGCGGCCTTCATGGTCTGCGAGATGGGCCTGCGCGCCCGCGGCCTGGAAGCCATGCCGCTGCGCGACGACGTGCCGGTGCAGCCGGGCGGGCTGGTCACCTTCCTGAACGACGCCTCCAAAGACGGCGCGATCCTGTTTATCTGACCCTTCCCTTCCCAATCTAATCCGTCATGCCCGGACTTGATCCGGGCATCCACGACTTTCGCAGTCGGCGGCACATGAAGACGTGGATGGCCGGGTCACGCCCGGCCATGACAATCTGCGATTTCCTCATTGCCTCACTGCCTCTGTGGTTAAAAATCAAGACAACCACTGAGACACAGAGACGGTGAGAAGAAAGGATAACCGCGTGCGTCAGCCGACGAGGGCCTGTGCCTTTTGGGTCATGGGCCCGGGCAGGGGGGCCAGCAGGCGGCCGTCGAGCACGCCCACGGGGCGCACGCCGAAGCTGTTGGTCAGGAAAACTTCCGTGGCACGGGCGAGGTCTTCGGGGGCGAGGCTTTCTTCTTCCCCGCCCAGCGCCGCCAGCACCCGGCCCCGCGTGACGCCCGGCAGCGGCCCATCGGCCAAGGGCGGCGTGACCAGACGCCCGTCAATCACCGCGAACAGATTGGCGTAACAGGCCGAGGCCACGCGGCCCGCCGTGTTCAGCAGCACCGCGTCCTGGGCACCCGCGGCACGGGCTTCTTCCAGGGCGATGATGCTGTCGAGATAAGGCGTCGCCTTGACGCGGGAAAAGGGTGAATGCTCGTTACGCCGGGTCACCGTCGCCGTGATCAGGCCGACCACGGCACCCCGCGTCGGCGGCAGGGGGTGGACGGAGATCACCACTGTGGGCCGGCAGTCGGTGGCCTTGGGTGCGGCGACGCCGCGGGCGGCGGCCCCCCGGCTGACGGTCAGGCGCAGCGCCGCGTCGACCAGGTCGTTGGCGGCGATCAGCCGCGCCATGCGCGCCATCGCCTGATCCGGGGTAAATGGCAGGGGAATGCCGGTGACGGCGGAGGCCCGGGTCAGGCGGGCCAGATGTTCACCGGCGAATTCAGGCGCCCCGTCCCGCACCCGCAGGCTTTCGAAAATGGCGTCGCCCAGGGTGAAGCCCCGGTCGAAGGGGTCCAGGCGGGCATCCGCCGCCGCGACCAGTTCGCCGTTGAAATCAATGATCACGGCAGGGCCATCCGGCTGTCGAGGGACGCCAGCAGCGGTTTGATCTTGGTCATGCTTTCCTCGTACTCGTCCGCCGGGTCGCTGTCGGCGACGATGCCGCCGCCGGCCTGGGCCGCGACCACGCCGTCGACATGGGTCATGGTGCGGATGGCGATGGCGGAATCCATGGCCCCGTCGAACCCAAGCCAGGCCACCGCCCCGCAATAGGGCCCGCGCGACACGGGCTCCAACTCATGAATGATTTCCATGGCACGGATCTTGGGCGCCCCGGTGATGGAGCCGCCGGGGAAGGTCGCGCGCAACAGATCGACCGCGTCCAGGCCCTCGGCGATGTCGGCCTGAACCTCGGACACCAGATGATGAACCCGGGCGAAGGTTTCCAGTTCGAACAGCTTGGACACGCGCACGGAGCCGATCCTGGCGACCCTGGACAGGTCGTTGCGCAACAGATCGACGATCATCAGGTTTTCCGCCCGGTCCTTTTCCGAGGCGATCAGGGCGGCGGCCAGGGCCCGGTCCTCGTCCGTGGTCACGCCGCGGGGCCGCGTTCCCTTGATCGGCCGGGTTTCAATAACCCCGCCGGGCCCCAGCGACAGGAACCGTTCCGGCGAGGCGGAAATCACCGCCCGGCCCTTGCCGCAATTGAGGAACGCCGCGAAGGGGGCGGAGGAAATGCGCCTGAGCCGCCGGTAGACGTCATAGGGCCGGGTTTCCGCCGGCAGGTCGGTGAGGAAACGCTGCGCGATATTGGCCTGGAAGATGTCGCCCAAATGAATGTAGTCGATGGCGCGGGCGATGCGGGCTTCCATTTCGGCCCGAGTCTGATCGGGGCGCCAGGTGAGGTCCAGGCCCGGCGGCTCGGCCACCGGGCGTGCGTCCCGAATGCGCGCCGCCATGGCGCGGGCCCGGGCCTCGCGCCCCGACCGGCGACGGCCGGCGCCACCCCGGACATCGCTGGCCAGAACCCAGGCCATGCGCAGCTTCATGTCGAACACGGCGACCGTGTCGTAGAAGCCCATGACCATGTCG